>JACMJB010000114.1 GCA_014380815.1 Armatimonadota bacterium | reverse complement strand
GTCCGACTCGTCAAACGGGAAGCGCGGCGGAAGTTCGGACGTTGTCAGCCAGCCTGTCGCCATTTCCGACGACGCATAAACGAACCGCTTCACTGTCCCAAGATCGCCCGCCGCTTGCATCAGGAGGTACGTGCTCTGGACATTGTTCTCGAACACCTGCTGGCGCGGGTATCCGCCCGGCGATGGGTTCGCCGCGAGGTGGCAAACGGTATCGGGCCGTGCCTGCGCCAGGACATCGTACACCTCGCCCGCATCGGTCAGACTCGCCTGAAGAAACCGCCCCGGCAGACCGCCACTGCCAGGGCGAGCGCGGTCCACATTGGTCACATCGTGACCGGCTTCCGCCAGTTCGCGCACCACATAAGCTCCCGCCCTGCCGCTGCCGCCCGTCACCAGCACTTTCATTTTCGTCGCCCTGCCTTCCCGCGTGGCCCTTGCCGAATGGTATTGATCGGCTGTGTTTACAGTGTAGCGGCTCACGGCGATACAATGCTACGGCAGTTCCTCTCCTTCCCCTGTCGTTTAAGCCGGGGCGGATTGACACCCCGCTATCCCATCCGTATACTCAGCGTTACAGACTTACAGAGCATTATGAGCAGCGAAACCATTAGCGACAATCTCAGCAGCGCCCCCAACATCATCGAAGAGGCGACGCGCCGCTACCCGTTCCAGGCTATCGAGCGCCGCTGGCAGCAGCAGTGGGCCGAGGCAGGCGTCTACCGCACGACCGAAAACAAGGACCGACCGAAGTATTACGTGTTGGATATGTTTCCGTACCCGTCCGGTTCCGGCCTGCATGTCGGGCATTGCAAAAACTATGTGCCCGGCGATGTGGTGGCACGATTTCAGCACATGCGCGGGCACAACGTTCTGCACCCGATGGGCTGGGACGCCTTTGGACAGCCCGCCGAGCAGGACGCCATCAAGCGTAACATCAACCCGCGTCTGGTCGTGCCGTTGCTGGCAAAAGAGTACAAGCGGCAGATGAATCTGCTGGGGATCGGCTACGACTGGGACCGCGAGATCAATTCAACGTCGCCAGAATACTATCGCTGGAACCAGTGGGCGTTCCTGCGGCTGCACGAAAAGGGCCTGGCCTACCGGAAAACCGCCCCGGTGAACTGGTGCGTCAATGAGAGCACGGTTCTGGCAAATGAGGAGGTCAACGATGGCACCTGCTGGCGCTGTGATGGCCCCGTGGTGAAAAAAGACCTGCCACAGTGGTTCTTCAAGATCACCGCCTATGCTGAGAAACTGCTGGCAGGGCTGGACCGGATTGACTGGCCGGAGGGTGTCAAGACGCAGCAGCGCGACTGGATCGGGCGCAGCGAGGGTGTCGAGTTCGACATTCCAGTGCTGGCCTCCCCCGGCGCCGGGACGATCCGTGTCTTCACCACGCGTGTGGACACCGTGTACGGCATGAGCTTTGTGGTGCTGTCGCCGGAACATCCGCTGGTCGAGAGCATCACGACGGAGGCGCAGCGCGGCGAGGTTGCCGTGTACCGGGAAAAGGCCGCGCGGCTGTCGGATATGGACCGGACCGCGGAGGGGCGTGAGCGAACCGGTGTCTTCACCGGCGCATACGGGACCAACCCCGTGAGCGGGCACCGCGTACCGATCTACCTCGCGGATTACGTGCTGACCGGTTACGGAACCGGGGCGATCATGGCGGTTCCCGCACACGACGCTCGCGACTTCGAATTTGCCCGCCGCTACCATTTGCCGATACCCGTCGTCATCGTCGCGACTGAAGCCGAAGTCGCCCAGCCACCCCTCGATGGGTCCGGGATGACAGAAGCATTCACGGCTAAGGACGGCTTGACCGTCAATTCGGACCGCTTCTCCGGTCTACCGGTAAAGGTGGCGGGGTGGCGCATCGCGGAGTGGATGGAATCGGAGGGCATCGGGGTCCGCAGGACCAACTACAAGCTGCGCGACTGGCTGGTATCGCGGCAGCGCTATTGGGGTACGCCTATCCCGATCATTCATTGCCCGCAGTGCGGCGAGGTGCCGGTCCCCCTCGCCGATCTGCCCGTGGTGCTGCCCGATGTCGAGAACTACAAGCCGACCGGGGATGGTCGCTCACCGCTCGCCGCGATTGCTGATTTTGTGAACGTTTCGTGCCCCCGGTGCGGCGGGGCGGCCCAGCGGGAGACCGACACCATGGCTGGGTCCGTGGATTCTTCCTGGTACTTTCTGCGCTTCACCTCGCCCGGCAGCGAAAAAGAGCCGTGGGACCGCCGCGCCGCTGACTACTGGATGCCGGTCAATCGGTACATCGGCGGGCGCGAGCACGCCGTGGGACATCTGCTGTATGCCCGCTTCTTCACACACTTCTTTTACGATGAGGCCCTGATCTCCACCGACGAGCCATTCGCGAGCCTGAGCAACCAGGGGATGCTGCTGGCGGAGACCACGATTGATGCCGACTCAGCCGAGAAGCATCCGGTCAAGCGAAGTGAGCTGGTCGGTTTCGACTTCGATTCCTGGCTGGCCCGCTGGAAATCGGGGGGCGCTTTCGCCGCCGAGCGGGTCATCAAGGATACTGAAACCGGCGGCGAACGCGTCGAGCCAGTTTCCATTGACTTCGCGTGGCTGAAGATGAGCAAGTCGAAAGAGAACGCCGTCACCCCTGATTACATCGCGGAAAAGTACGGGTCCGACTCGCTGCGGCTGTATATCTTGTTTGAGGCCCCGTTCGAGGACACGATCCAGTGGAGCGAGGAGCGAATGACGGGCGTATTCCGCTTTGCGAACCGTGTTTGGGATGTGGTGACGGGGGTCGCGGACACCTATGATCCCTCCTGGCCGGATAAAGTCGGAGCCGCCGCGGATACGGATTCGGCCCAGAAGGTACTGCGCCGCCGGACGCATCAGGCGATAATCAAGGTGACCGATGACATTGCCGAGTTTCGGTTCAATACCGCTGTTTCAGCCCTGATGATCCACTCTGATGCGCTGCGAAAGCACATTCTGGCGCACGGCGCGGCCTCACCCGCAGTTTTCGAGGCCGCGGCGACCCTGATCAAACTGCTGTCTCCGCTTGCCCCGCACATCGCCGACGAACTCTGGGAGCGGCTTGGGCATAGCGGCAACTATCTGTACAACGCTCCCTGGCCCGCCGCGGATTCTTCTGTCGCAGCCCCCGATGAGATCACGTTGATCGTCCAGATCAACGGCAAACTGGTAGACCGTTTGACCCTGCCTGCGGATGCGGATGCCAAGACCTGCGAATTGTCCGCCCTGGATTCCCCGAAGATAAAGGCCGCCACCCAAGGCAAGACGATACGAAAAATCATCTTCGTCCCGGGGAAGCTGGTGAACGTTGTCGTCGGATAAACCCCGATCCGCCGAAAAAATACAGCCCACTCTTCCCTGCGAAGAGTGGGCTGTGGCAGCGGTCGCAGGGGCGGCCTATCGCCGTTCTGCTTGATCTTCTAGACTACCCTCTTTGGCTCGGATCCGCTCTGCAAGAGCGCGAAGCTCTTCCGGTATGTCGCTGATCCCCCCTGGAACATCCTTGGGCGACGGTTGCTGTTGCACAGGCGCGGGAGGCAGTGGGCGCGTCCACCCGTCGGGCAGACGGTCGCTCTCCCAGCGATGGCGGGCGCGGGAGCGCAGGTCGGAGAGGGCTTTGCCGTCCTCTTCCGTGGGGGTCAGGTGAATATCTACGTCTTCGCCGCGCGACTCCCGGTAAATGGCTTCGGCGACCGAAACGTACAGGGTCTCCCCACGAAGCACGGTCGCACCCGACGCGAGGTCAGGGTGACCGATCACGCGAGTCGGCTCCTTCTGTCGTGCACTTCCGATGATAACTAATCCACCCGGCGTCACTGGTCGAACCCTCCCTCTAATCCGGTGCGATCCCGATGATTCAGCCGCCCCCTGCGATGTTTCGTAGATCCGTCCGCCGATCACAAGGGCTAGCGGCTGCCGCTGCGCCGCGACAATCAAACCGGAAGGCCCCCGCCCCGGTGTCCACAGACGAGAGCGAACAAGCCCGTTCGCGGAGGCTGCCGCTGACCCTGCGCCGCTTGCGCTGGAAGCGATGCCCTGCTCAAAATCACTCGATTGCATCGTGTCCCAGTTGTACCCAATCTCTTGCCGGAAAAACCCGAAGCGGCGTTTTTGTCACCCCTCGCAGACAGCGGGCCGCCGCGGAAGAGTTTCGTACCTTACCATACGCCGGGGGAAAGCGTTTTGTTCGCGGTTTTTTGAACCGAAGCGGAACCGGGCACGGCAGCCGGGAGGATCGTCACTCGCCCGGTCAGGCGAAACCGCGCCGTGCGCCCCGTTTTTAAATCCCGCACGAGCATCTCGCTCAGCAGCGTGTCGCTGCCCCCGCCTCCCGTTTCTGAGACGAACCGGGTCGCGCCGCTTTCGCTGACCGAATTCACGCCGCCCGGCAGTGTCCGCCCCGAAAGCCGCACATTCCAGAGAGCCTGCACCGTAGCCGCGCCAGAGGCTTCCAGCTTTTCGACGGAAGGTGAAATAGAGAGGGAGTATCCCAGATCCGCACTGGTCAGCGTGGAGGTCGCCGTGCCCCGGTCCAGGGTTGACAGGGTCGGCGCCGCGATAACCACCGGGGCAGTGCCGGCGTTCAAAGCGTCGCCTTCGGCGTCGGTTCGGGTCAGCTTCAGGTCCAGACGTATTTGCGCGGGCGCGGCCTTTGCGGCAGGCTCTGCCGGGGGCGCTGCGGGTGCTGGTAAGGCAGAAATCAAGGCTGAAAGCACGATCAGGAAGCATACGAAGAACGGTCGCATGGGGCCGGGTTCTCCTTCCAGAGCACAAAAGATAGGTGTCGTCAAAGCACTGCCTCGTTTCGGAGCGAGCGGGCAGGCAGCGACCGAGCGACCGGCGGCAGGGTCAGCAGGTCACTCAAATGGTGAATGATATAGTCGGGAGTCGAAACGCTGGCAGGACTGAAGTGAGGCGGCAGTGGCAGCGACAGTGGGTTCATCCACACGCTTGTCCAGCCGGCGTGCCTGGCCCCTGTCACATCGTAGGCGAGC
>JACMJB010000113.1 GCA_014380815.1 Armatimonadota bacterium | reverse complement strand
GGTGGCGAGCCGCGAGCCGCGATCGCCGCAACCCTCGCTGATGGGGCCGTCGTTTGGTGTACCCACCTCGGTCTCCGCGACGAATGGCGTGCGACCCAGACAGAGACTCTTGCCGCCGCTATTGGCCCGCCCCCTATGGAGGCAGGTCTGCCGGTCCTGCTCGCTGGAGATTTCAATGCACCGGTGGAGGCTGGGGAGATCCAGCAGCTTCTCGCCCAAACCGGACTCCACGCTCAGGGGGAGGACGATGGACCGACGTTTCCCTCCGCCACCCCTCTTGTTCGTATTGATCACCTGCTGGCACGCGGGGTGGTCCGCCTGGATTCGGGGGTCCGAGCCGACTCCGGTTCGGACCATTACCTTATCTGGGCAGATTTAGAGTGGCCTTCGCCCCAGACATCGGCGCTCCGGTAATCCGCTCGGATTTTGGGGCAAAGGCCAATTCCAGACGGTTTAACAGCCCGTCTAACTCGTCCGGGGAGAAATACTCGATCTCGATGCGTCCCCGGTCATCGGAGCCGGAGATCCGTACCTGGGTTCCGAGTGCATCTCGCAGGCGGTCCTCTAGTGCGCCCCGGTCCGCCAATGCGGCAAGAGGGACGGCGGCGCTCCCGCTGGAGCCGTCCGCCCCGAATGTTTCACGTGAAACACCCTTTGGGTCTGGTACACCCTCCCCACCGCGGGGCAATGCAAACGCCTCGTGGTTTCGCATCAGCCGCTCTGCTTCACGGACCGAAAGGCTTTTGGCGACAATCTGCCTGAAAATGCGCTCCTGCCGCTCCCGGAAATCCGCAGTCTCGCGCAGCGCGCGATCCCCCAGAAGGGTGCGGGCGTGTCCCTCGGTGATCTCTCCGGATTCGAGACTGCGCTGAATCGGGCCAGGCAACTCCAGCAGGCGGAGTGCATTCGACACGGCAGGGCGGCTCTTCCCGACTCGCCGGCCCATCTCTTCTTGTGTCCAGCCAAAGTCCTCCATCAGCCGCTGAAAAGCGCGCGCGGTTTCCAGCGGGCCGATGTCCTCGCGAATCAGGTTCTCGATCAGCGCCAGAGCCAGTGTCTCAGCATCCGTCAGCTCACGGATGATGATAGGGATCGTCTTTAATCCGGCCTTCAGGGCGGCGCGGTAACGACGCTCTCCGGCGACAATCTCGTAGCCCCCGGTGGGCCGAGGGCGGACCAAAATCGGTTGGAGGATACCATTCGCGGTGATTGAGTCCGCAAGCTCATCCAGGGCCGCCTCATCAAAGTAGGTTCGTGGCTGACGTGGGTTGGGGTGCAGGGTCGCGACCGGGGCATCACTTACCCCCCCTGCGGCGTTTGCGGCAAGACCGATTACCGGGTCTTTCGAAGCTCCATTACTTCCGGCGTCCCCACCAACGGGAATGAGATCCGCCAGTCCCCGACCCAGTACCCGTTTTACGCTCGACATCGCTCAGCAACTCCTTTGCAATCTGCTCATAGGCCTGCGCACCTTTGGAGCGCGGATCGTAAACGGAAATCGGTTGTCCAAATGAGGGCGCCTCGGACAGCCGGACATTACGCGGCACCACCGTGGGCGAGACGGCGTCTCCAAAGTAGGACTTTACCTCCTGCATCACCTGCTGGGCAAGGTTGGTTCGCCCATCGAAAAGTGTCAGGATGACTTTTCCAATTTCAAGGTCCGGGTTCAGGCGCTGACGCACGCGCTCGACGATCTCCAGCAGCTGCGAGATGCCCTCGAGAGCATAGTACTCACACTGAAGGGGAATGAGTACCTGATGCGCGGCGGTCAGGGTGTTCACGGTAATCAGCCCCAGCGAGGGCGGGGAGTCAATCAGGATAAAGTCATACTGGTCATCCACGACCGCCAGGGCCTTTTTCAGGATATATTCGCGCTCCGGGCGGCTCATCAGTTCCATCTCGGTACCCGCAAGGTTGATGGTGCCGGGAATCAGGTCCAGGTTTGGGACCGCGGTCGCCACTCTTGCATCGGCGACCGACTGCCCATGAACAAGCACCGTGTAGGCGTCGCCTTCCGCGGTTCGCCGGTCAACCCCGCAGCCACTGGTCGCATTCCCCTGGGGATCGGTGTCCACCAGCAGGACGCGCTTTTTCTGAGCGAGATAGGCGGCCAGGTTCACTGCCGTGGTCGTTTTACCGACACCACCTTTTTGATTAACGACTGCCCAGCATAGTGCCATGCGCCCTCGGTCCTCCAGCGGTTCATTCTATCTTACCGGACGCGTTTCCTGCTTGACGGCCCCTTTGGTGTTTCTCGTGAAAAAACACCGTGCACGCGAAGCCCAGCCGGGTGGTACCCACAAAAACCGCCTGCTGCTGGGTTGTCCCTGCTGCAGGCCGATTCGATGCTCTATTTGGTCGAACGGGTTGCGCGGCTTTCGATCGCGTTACGGTTATCCGCTTCGGTCAGGGCAGTCGCTGACAATTCAGCGAACATGATCCGCGATCTGACGGCGGATCATCATTTCCGCGATCTGCTCACCGGAAACGAAATAGGCACCAGATTCGATCCGCTCCCGCAGGCTGGAAACTACCTGCTCACGTACGTCCGGCTGCCCCGCTAACGCAGACATTGCAACGTCCAGACCCTCTCTGTCCACCGACGGCAGACTTCGGTAGACTGTGGCTACTGCTCCCGGGTTAACGGAGGCTGTTGCAAGAGTCCCCATCGCCACCGCACTGACAACCCGATCCGTTGGACGAAGCTGTGAGATTCGCAGACACTCTTCACCGGATACTCTCATGATACCGCCTCCCTTTCAAGCCAAGCCACCTTGAACCACCATACGCCTTTATGAGGTGCGGCAACCGGCTGCCGTAGAGGACGAGGCGGTATGCCGTTGTTCTCCGTAGGCCCATGGCTTTGCGTCCTGCCTTTTCAAGCAGTTTGCCTTTTACAACCTTGATTATTGACAGACCTCGCCCATTATATAGCCTTTAGACTTCCTTTCTGCGTAAAAACCCGTATTTGTGCGGCATTTAATTTTCTGGGAACTTTCAAAACGGTTGACGTGCACGCCTGGGCCATGTTATACTGAGGCCACAGAATAGTCTGTGAAATTTAGCACAAAGTCGCTCTCACTCTGACGAAGAGCAACGGGCCATGGCAGAATGACGCGAGACGGCGGCGAGGCAACAGCGGCAACAGTGAAGCGGGAAGCCGTCCACTTCGAAAAAGAGCGTGGGGTCACCGAGATCCGGATCCTTCGTGAGGTGGCCCATGTCACGGTCTCATTGCCGGATCACCAATTAGGGGAGGACCGGCTCAAGGTCCTGCAAAGCCTTGCGGCGCATACCGTACCCGTTTTCCTGGTCAAACTTCTGCCGACCGGGTTTTCGTTCGCGGTGCGCGGCGGGAGCGTGGCAGCGGCAGAGTCCGCCCTCGAGGCGCACCGCACCGAGTTCGGGATGGTGCAGGGTCTGTGCGTGGTGACAACGGTCGCGGGCG
>JACMJB010000112.1 GCA_014380815.1 Armatimonadota bacterium | reverse complement strand
CTGGTCGCCGCGAAGACCACCGGCGGCAATCTTTCGTTCGGCCTTTATGGGATCGAGCCGCCCAGCACGAAACAGATCCAGGTGATCGCGGGAACACGGCGCTATAACCGGTCGGGCGGCTTCACGGTGACTACCCTCAAGCGTGTTGTCGAGGCCGACGGCACGGTCCAAAACGAGTCCCTGGGCAGCGACAGCTACCGGCCCCTCGGGGGCAGCGCCCCGGCCCGAAGGCGCGGTCCCGTCCGGCGACGGCGTTCTGCCTCTCTCACGAGACCCCGCCCGGTGGCGGCTCCCCCCGTAGCCGCATCGTCACCGGCCTAGTACCCGCAGCACCAGGGGCAGGGTGACCACCTGCGCCCCCCGGTAAAACAGGACCCAGCCCCGCCAGATACCCGATTTCGGGAAGCGAGTGGGGAAAACCAGCGTCCCGGTACGGCCTGTGCGCGGGTCCGAGGCGTCGGGCGTGACATGGATCAGCGTTTTCAGATCCCGGTCCACCAGAACCAGATGGGCCAGGGCACCGCGCCACAGGTCCATGTCGGATACCTGCTGACTCTGATTATCCACCAGGGTGAAAATGAGCCGCTGCGTATCGCCGGTCGTGATGCGGGTCGGCTGTCCCAGCGACAGCGAGTAGCTGCCCGTCCGCACGAACGGCATCATCTGCGGAATGAGCGAAGCGCGAAGCGGTCGCGCGCCGTCCACGGTCAGCGTCACCGGCCCGACAATAGACTCGGGAGGCGGTCCTTCGGTATCTCCCTCCGTCGCGACGCTTCCAAAGACGCGCCACTGTCCGCCCGAGGGCAGAGTGAGAACGCTTTGAAACGTCTCGTCCTTTTCGGTCGGCTCCTCGAAGAACAATCCCCCCAGGTCGTCGCGCACCAAAAACAGCCCGCTCACCACACGCTTCCCGCCGGTAGTGCTGGCGCTCGTGTCCACGCTCGATACCGTGGCGTTTATCGTCACCGACGCGCCGACCGAGGGGCGATAGGGGCTGGTTTTGATCTTCAGTTCCAGCGCGGGCGGCGGGGCAGGTGCGGAACGGGTTTTGGGTGCATCGGCGCGCGCGGCAAAGGAAGGCCCGGCAAGCCCCATCGCGATGCCGACACCGGCGAAACCGATCCGTCTGGCTTTTTGGCAGAGATTCATTCGTGCTTCCTGACTTGACCCTCGTTTTTAAGCGTGGATGGCACGGAGGGCGGAACCCTCGCCGCGATTCGGCGTAGAGGCCACAGAAGGGACAAGATCATGATAAAAATCCTGGGCATCTCCGGCAGCCTTCGGGCCGGGTCCTCCAACACCGCACTGCTCCTCGCAGCAGGGAAACTAGCCCCGCCAGCCATGGAGTTTACGCTTTATGAGGGCCTGGGCGATCTGCCGCATTTCAGCCCTGAACTCGACGGTGACGATCCACCTGCTGCGGTGCGGCGTCTGCGCGCACTGCTCCAGGCCGCCGACAGTGTGATCGTCTGTACGCCGGAGTACGCCCATGGCATGCCGGGCGCTCTGAAGAACGCACTGGACTGGAGCGTATCGTCCGGCGAGTTCGACGGCAAGCCAGCCGCTGCCGTGAGTGCATCCCCCTCGGTGACCGGCGGCGCGAACGCCCACGCCTGGCTTACTCAGACACTGAACGTACTGGGCGCGACGATCCCAGAAGGGGCATCGCTGATCGTGCCACTGGTGCGTGGGAAACTGGACCCCAGCGGCGCGATTTCCGACACGGACACCGCCGATGCGTTTCGCCGGATGTTTGAAGCGCTTGCCCGGACGGAAGGCACGCGGCGCCTGGCCTAGCGGTGAAAGAACGCCCGGACGGTCTCCGCGACATAGCCGCGCTGGGCGCCGGTCAGTTCGGGCATCACCGGAATCGAGAGCACTTCTGCAGCGGCGCGCTCTGCCTCCGGGCAATCGCCGGACTGACCGCCGTATTTTCGGTAGGCGTCCTGTAGGTGCAGCGCGCCGGGATAGTAGATGCCCGATGCGACTCCGTGATCGGCGAGGAACTGACGCAGGGCATCGCGTTTACCGTCTGCGACCCGCAGGGTGTACTGATGGAACGTATGGACATTGCCTACCAGTGTGCAGGGGGTGACGATACCGGTAACATCCAGGAAAGCTTCGTTGTAGAAGGCGGCGTTTTTGCGGCGGGCCTCGTTCCAGTCGTCGAGGTGCGGCAGCTTGACGGAAAGCACGGCGGATTGGATGGCATCGAGTCGCGAACAGATCCCGACGTATTTGTACTGATACGTTCCCTTGGAACCGTGGAAGCGCAGGTAACGCAGCTTCTCTCCCAGATCGTCGTCGTCGGTGAGGACCATCCCACCATCACCCGCCGCACCCAGATTCTTGGTGGGGAAAAAGGAAAGCGTCGTGAAGCGCGACCACTGGCCCACCGCACGGTTCTGATGCTCGCATCCGATCGCCTGCGCGGCATCTCCGATCAGGGGCAGGTCCTGCGTGGCGGCAAGTCGAGACAGTTCGTCCATGTCCGCCATCTGTCCGAATAGGTGGACTGGCAGGATCGCCCTGGTGCGTGCCGTGATCTTGCGCGCGACATCCGCAGTGTCCAGGTTGAAGGTCGCGGAATCAATGTCGGCGAACACGGGCGTCAGGCCAAGCAGCGCGATCATCTCCGCGGTGGCGACAAAGGTAAAGGGCGTCGTGATGACCTCATCGCCCGGTTTCAGATCAAGCGCCAGAAGCGACAGCAAAAGCGCGTCCGTGCCGCTGTTCAGTCCGATCCCATGGCGCACTCCGCATTTTCGCGCGACCGCCGTCTCGAATTCCGCCGTGGCAGTGGTGAGACCGTACTGCCCGCTGGCGAGGACATCGAGCACCGCCCGGTCCAAGTCATTTTTCAGCCCCGCATACTGCGCGGGCAGATCCGCCATCGCAACCTTCATAAAACCCTTAAACGCCGCACGGGCCGGCGTAGTTTCGATATTCTGCTTTACTCGGTTACTCTGACGCCATATTTTCCATAGTGATGCGGGTTCCTTTGGCGAGGAGGCTGCCGGAGGCAAAAACAGCGGAGCCGGTGACGACGCAGTCGCTTTCCACCTTGACGCCATCATCCAGGATGACCCCGGTCAGCGTCACGCCATCCCCGATCACGACGCCGTCTTCGAGAATGCAGTCCTGGAGGGTCACGTTGGCCCCAACAACGCAGTGTGGCCCGATCACGGTCTTGCCGGTCACCGACGTTCCCGCACCGATCCGCGCGCGCCGTCCCACATGGACCGTGGGCGCAAGATGCGCGGTCGGGTCCACCTCGGCTCCGTCCTCGGCCCAGTATCCGGCGGACTGCCACTGACCCGGCACCTCCACGCTGATTTTGCGGGAAAGGATGGCCTCTGTCGCCTGACGGTACTGCTCAGCCTGCCCGATGTCCAGCCAGAAACCGTTCTGCGAAACGGCGTACACCGGCGCGCCTTCCGCCAAAAACCGGGGGTAGGTTTCCCGCTCCACCGAAACGGGACGCCCGGCGGGAACGGAGAGGAGCGCTTCGGGCTGCATGATGTAGATGCCCGCGTTGATATAGTCCACCTCGCCCGTCAGTTCGGGGTTCGGGTTCGCGGCAAGCGCCTTTTTCTGCGCTTCCGATGGCTCCCGGAATTCCTGGACGCGCCCGTTGTCGTCGGTGATAATGACGCCATATGGGCTGGGCGACGGCACCTCTTTCAGCGTCAGGGTCACCAGGGCATTCTTCTCCTGGTGGAAGCGGACGATTGCCGTGAGATCGAAATCTGTGAGAACATCTCCGTTCAGCACCACCAGCGTGTCCGTGCCACCCGCGACATTCTGCGCGTTCTTGATCGCGCCCGCCGTACCGAGCGGCTTGTCCTCGATTGCGTACTTCATGGAGACACCGAAGCGGGTTCCATCTCCAAAATGCCCCTGGATCTTGTCCGCCATATAATTGGTGGCGAAGATGATCTCATCAATACCGTGCCGCTTGAGCAGCGCGACCTGGTACTCCAGAAAAGGGCGATTGACCACGGGGATCAGCGGTTTGGGTCGTGTATAAGTCAGGGGACGCAGCCGGGTTCCGGCTCCCCCGGCGATGATGATTCCCTTCATGCCTGAGTGTCTTCCTTCCGGGAATTAAGAGGATTTTCGTATGGGGGATCGGCAGCAAGACGCGCTTTCAGATAGGCGCGCAGCGACTCGCCGTGTTCTGGGTCTCTCAGGGCGAACGCGGCGAATGCCTTAAAGTAGGAGTCCAGCCCTCCAAGATCGTGCCGGGCCTCACCCGGGATCAGCGGCACGGCGACGCCGCCCCGCCCGGCAGCAAGCAGTGCGCGCATCGCATCCGTAAACTGGATCTCACCGCCCTTACCCGGCTTTGTCTCGCGCAGAACGTCGAAAACATCCGGAGAGACGACATAGCGCGCCGTCGCCGCGTAGTCACTGGGGGCTTCTTCCGGTGATGGTTTCTCGATTATATCGGTGATCGGGAAAGAAGAGTCCCCCTCGGCCGCTGGGGAAAGCGGCCTGACCACCCCGTACTTCGACAGATGCTCCCGCGAAACGCGCTGCACGGCCAGACCCACCGCGGCTTCCGAGATAACGGTTGCCTCGGCGAGGCGGCGCGTGAGACCCCCGATCTGAGGTTCCTCAAAGACGGCATCGCCGAGCGCGACCACGAACGGGCGGTCCGGCGAGAGATGCGGTGCCGCCTGAAGGATCGCATCGCCAAGACCTTTCATTTCCGGCTGCAGGGCGTATGCGAAGGTCAAATCGGCTTCCGAGTCGGCATCGCCGAAGCGGCCCCGAATCAGCGCTTCCTTCGCGGGCGAAAGGACGAAAACGATCTTTGTGATTCCTGCCGCACGCATCTCCGCGACAATCTGCTCCAGAGCAAGCTGCCTCCCCACCGGCAGCATCTCTTTGGGCAGGGTGTTCGTCAGTGGGCGAAGGCGGGTGCCGAATCCGGCGGCGGGAATGACCGCGACCAGAGGCAGCAAACGCGGTAAGTTTAAAGGGGGCGGGGAGGGATCAAGATAGGACATTCGTTAGTGCAGTTCGTACCAAGAAGATGGTCGTGTACGCGCCCCGCTCACTCAGCAAAAAAAAGACGCCGCCACACTTGGGTCTGCCATAGCCCATGGGCGCGTCTACCAGGCCGCGGTACTCGCGTTACGATAGCACAGTTTTCAGGGACTGTCAAAAACGGTCTTCCGCACCGCAAGCCGGCGCCGGGCACGGTCTGAAACCGCGAAAACCGACCAGCCATTCCGGCGGAGCAGCAGCGGATAGTTCCGCAGGAACCATGCCTCATTTGCCTTGAAGGTCACCGGCTCTGACGGCCCGATCACCACGTAATCCACAGGGTTTGCCTTCAGTCGCCGAGCGGCCTCCGCCCCGCCCGCATAGATCGTCTTCAGGTCCTTTTCACGAGGATCATGGCGGAAGCCGAAGTTCGGCATCCAGCCGGTGAAGCCGAGGAAGACCGGGCGCCCCCCCACGACCATTACCCAGTGTCCGATGTCGGTGCCGGTCAGGAATACCGAATCGGGGGCGGTCTGCGCCCGGACAAAATCGCCCAACCGCACCTCCGCGCCGCTGGCGAGCTGCGCCTGGTTTCGGTCCACTCGCTGGAGACTGATGAGATCCAGAACGCCGGTTGCCATCAGGCAGACCGCCAGGGCGACCGCTTCGATCCGTCCTACCCCCCTTCCGCTCTGCCACAGCCGCGCCAGAAGGTTTGCCATCAGGCCGCAGAGCGCGAGGTAGACCCAGAGGAACAGTTTCGAGTTGTCCCAGGGGATCGGCTGAAATCGGATCAGGTTCGCCACCCCAAAAAGCAGAAACGCCCCCACGAAAAAACCGACCCGCCAGTCCGGCAGCTTTTTTTGACGCCATTGCCGGACAAAGAGGGCGAAGCCGATCCCGGAGATCGGAAGGGCGATCCCCCAGAAGCGCCACCACATCACCAGCCACTGCCCCAGCCCTTGTTTGGCGTTCAGCCCGGGCATCCAGGCGACAAAGTGGGGGAAGTCACGCACGGGCGCGAGGAAGCTCCGGTAGAGCCCCCCGGCGAGGAGGAGTCCCGGCAGCACGAAATAGAGCAGAATCGTGCGCCACCGCTCCCAGGAGCGCCCCGCGAACGGCACGAGGACGCACAGGCAGAATACCGACACGGCAAAAAGGCTGTGCAGGTGGACGACCGGCAGCAGCCCGCCCAGAACGCCGCAGAGCGCGAGCAGCCATTCCCGCTGCGTGCGCTTCAGACGCTCCCAGAACGTCAGGGTGAACAGCAGCAGCGTCAGCAGCCATACCGCCGCGGTCAGGCCCTGCAGAAAGGAGCGCTGCGGCAGCAGCATCGCAGACAGGAAGTTCGAGGAGTACCATTCGAACGATTCGGCGGCGCTGTACTCTTTTGGCGGGAAGAGCAGCAGGTCGAGCGAGGGATTCGCCGCCAGATCGCGGACCCAGGTCCAGAATCCCAGCCCCGCGGCGCAAAAGAAGAGGTAGATCGCCAGCAACGGACGATAGGTACCCCCGATAGTGAGGCGAAACAAGGCGTACATCCCCGGCAGCAGAACGGCGAACGCGGCAAGCGTCGGAACCAGGATGGCGGCGGGCAAGGACAGCCCCAATCGCATCAGCATCCCGGAAAGCAGCGAGCTTGCGAACGGATAGCGAAGCGGCTCGCCGCCGATCATCGGGTGCTGGGCAAGCCACTGATCCGGCGGGCAGGTGGCGAACCGCTGGATCATCGCGATGTGGAACGGCCAGTCCCCCCAGAGATGCAGGTGCCCCACCCAGAGGCTGCCGCTCTCGCTGCTCCAGATCAGCCGCGGGATGAGAATCAGCAGGTAAAGCCCCAGGGTCGCCGCGAGGATCTGCAGCGGTCGTCCCGGCAGCAGCGTGCGGAATAGCCGCCAGACGGTTTCGGACTCCGGATCGGAGTCCGCACCGAGGCGGGACGACCGCTGCTGCGGCGCGGATAGGTCAAGCGTTTCTGGCATACGGAGATAGTATCGGTTGATTTCGCACTGCTGCGCAAACGGTGGTGGGGCACAGGGGCCACTGGTCCCCGTTTTGCCCCCGGTCGCTTTTCGGGCCGGAGCGCGGTATACTGCTAGTGTGCCCTCGTGGGACTGACCCTTATCCTGCCTGGATGTATCTCACTAAACAGTTTTCAATCTCCTCCAACGCCACCTGCGCTGTCACCGGTTACGACGCGGCGTAACTTTACTCGTTTCTGGATATTGCTTCTCCTGTTTCCTGTGTACCAGATTGCACAGCGCCGCACCGTGGCGCCATCGTCAAAGGGTATCAGTGGTGGGCAGCCTGGCGATCGAGCTGGTGGGCGGACCGAGAGGAACGGGCGCGGGGCGGCGGAAGCCGTGATCGCGGAAGGATGGGAGAAGAATGCGGATTTATGTGGGAGGCGTCTCCTACAGTACCGATAATGACGGCCTGCGCCGCCTTTTCGAGCAGGCGGGTCAGGTCACCGAGGCAAGCATTGTTGAGGACCGCTATTCCGGTCAGTCCAAGGGGTTCGGTTTCGTCGAGATGCCAAACGCCGAGGAGGCTCGCGATGCCATCGCGAAGTTCAACGGACACAGTCTGGATGGTCGCCCGCTGACCGTCAACGAGGCCCGCCCGCGCGAAGAGCGGGGCAGCGGCGGCGGTCGTGGTGGTGGCTACAGCGGCGGCGGTGGTCGCTACTAATCGTACGGATCGCGAGTTAAAATCCAGGCGCTTTCAACGCGCCTATCACTAAATCAGGGAACAGGGGCTTCTGTCGCCGGATCGGCTGCAGCTCCTGCTTCTTTTTGCTTCTTTCACGAGAAGAGATCCCCAGGAGACGTATATTTGAGATCTTCATTCCCCAGCGGCGGCGGACGCCGCGAGATTGTGATTGTTTGTCCTTCCTGCCAGTTTCAGTCCACTGTGCCCCCCGCGGCGATTGCGCGAAACCAGTATTTCTGCTCCAGCTGTGGCAAGCCCGTGGATCTTCTTTCCCAGGCGTTTCGGCCCGTCGGCGAGGGAGCGGGCGGCGCCCCGTTTGCCCCGCGCCGCGACAAAGGCACCTCAAAGTACAAGAGCGCCCGAAAAGGGCGGCGCTGATCTTCCAGGGGACCCTCGTGACGGTGACGGTTCCACCAGTACCATCACCCCAATCACCCTAATCACCACTTGCATTATCACCACAGACCGCGCCCGGAAGACAGGTCGGTGCGGGCTGTTCGTGGAAAGGAGCAGAGCGGCAACATGGCTGCAATGAAACTGTATCTCCCTTACGGCGCCCTGGGCAGCGTCAGCGTTCAGAAGCAAATCACGTTTCACTGGTTTCGGATCGAGCGGGAAGAGCCGCTTGCCGCCTACGAGACGCTGCTGCTGGGCTATAAGAACCTGACCCCGGAAGCACGAACCAAAGCCGAAGCGATGGTGGATGAGTTCTTCTCCGAGTCGGAGTTCCACCAGCTTCGCGATTATCTGCGGCAGCGGCACGGCGAAGACCTGCGCACCACCGTCCTGATGGCACCGGTGAACGCGGTCAAGCCCGACCTCGGAACCCGCGCGGGCAGTCTTCGTCCGTTTGCCCAGTGCGCGAGTGGGCCGAATGGCGGCAGTGGCTTTTGCCGTCTTTCTGATGAAGAGAATTATGGCCTGCCATTCCCTGTCTGGGGATATTATGCCGCCGCGATCGCCCCCGCCCACCTGACGGCTGCCCCCATCGCCGCTGCAAAGGTGGAAGAGGAAGCGGAGGCCGTCTGAGCCGAACCCTGCCTGTGCCACGCCGCACCGCGATGGGCGATTCGCCTCCCCCCCGAAAAACCAGCCCGGCGACCCTGCTCTGGCAGCGCCTGGTGGTTTCCGTGATGGTCTCCACCGCCGACCGGATTCAGAGACTTTCCCCCGCCGCCGCGCTGCGGCTTGGTGCGCGGCTGGGCGATCTCGCTTACCGTGTCGCGGGGAAGCAGCGGCGTCGTGCGGAGGCGGGCCTGCGGCTTGCCTTTGGCGGCAAACTGGATGCCGCCGGGCGCGACGCGCTGATTCGCGGCGTTTTCCATCATTTCGGGAGGGCAGCAGTCGCTTTTCTGCGCGCCCCGACGTTTGGCCGGGACGGCCTGTCCGCCCTGGTGATGGTCGAGGGTGAGGAGCATCTGGAGGCGGCACTCCAGAACGGGAAAGGCGTGATTGTCGCGACCGGACATATTGGTAATTGGGAGATCCTGGGCCGCTGGCTCGCGCAGGTGAAGAAGCGGAAAGTCACCGTGGTGGCCCGTGAGCAGAAGGGTGAGGCGATCTCCGAATACCTGCACCGGATGCGCGAGGATGCGGGCTTCGTGGTTCTCAGCAAAGGCGAGTCCGCGCGCCCCCTGCTGCGCGTTTTGCAGCGCGGCGAGGTGATCATCCTGCTGCCCGACCAGAACAGTGGCGATGTTTTTGTGCCGTTTTTCGGGGTCCCGACCGGGACGGTCGCCGGACCTGCCTCCCTTGCTCTGCACACCAGAGCGCCTCTGCTGCCGATCTTCTGTTTCGAGGAGCCAAACGGCTCCTTTCGCGTCGTCTGCCATCCCCCGATCTCGGCGGAGAGTACCGGCAACCGTGAGGCGGATGTTGCCCGGATCATGACCGACTTCAACTATGTCCTGGAAACGGCGATCCGAGCGCATCCCACCCAGTGGCTCTGGCTGCACAACCGCTGGAAATCCGTCTTTGAAGAGAAAAACCGTGAGCGTGCCTGGCCCTGCCGCGACGCGGAACGCGACGCCGCCCTGAAACGCTGGAACTTATAATTCCCCGCTTCATCGGAAGCAAAATCCCCTGATCTTCCGTATAGAAAGATGCTGGTGCGAGCCGCCGCATCCATGCTTCCGTGCTTCTGTGCACCCGATCTGCGGAAGGGGAAGGTCATTGCTATGCGTTCATTACACGGATTTCGCTCTGCCCTGCGCCTTTCGCGGCGGCTGCGCACGACCGAGGAGAAGTTCCGCGACTTTCTGGCTCTGGGCTTTGACCTGCGTCTTTCCGACTATGAGCGGATGGACAAGGATCTTCAAGCTGCGGTCAATGATAAGTTCGCCTACGTCTTCCTGCGAAACCCCTTGGAGGAGCGAATCCGGCAGTTTCTGACATCGCCCGCACGCCCCGTACACTGCCACGCGCCCGGTTGCGAGTGGCGGGAGTCTGAGCTTTCCGGCTTCGGGGTTCTGGCCCGTCGGTGTGTCCGCTGCGAGCACTATCAGGTACGAGCCTCTCACGGCACCAGCGTATGGCAGGATGTCTCCCGTAGCGACTACGAATTTCTGGTCGTGCGCGACGAAGCGTTCCGCGCCCAGTGGGACACCGCGCCCACCGCAAATGTCGTCTTTGATACCGCGACGGTCGCAGGCGACAACTTCGATACCGCCACGCGCCGCTGATTACCGAGGTCTGATCGCCGAAGGGCTTTTCTCTTCTGGGCGCCGCCCGGAGCGTGGAAGCCGTGTCTCAGTCAGAGCTAAAGTGATCTCTCCACGGCGGCGATGGCCTGCGCCTCCCGCTCGGCCCAGGTTCCTTCGAGGCGGACATACGGAAATCCGTGCTGCTCCAGGTGGGCGACACACGATTCCTCGAACCGCTTTCGCTCATCGAACGCAGGCTGGACCCGCTGGCTTGCGTCATCGGTCCAGGACTCCGAGGCGGACTGGACAAGATACCGATCGTAGCGCTGGCGGCGGATGAACTCCTCGGCGAGGGGGGGAACAAAGCCAAGCAGAACCCGGGACCAGCAGGCGGTCACGATGGCTTCCGTGTCGCTGAAGAGGATCCCCCGCTCGCTCTGGGCGACCATCGCCTCCACTGAGGCCTCCTGTCCTCGAAGGATCGCATGTACTGAGGCTTCGCGGAAACGGTTCACGCCATCCGTCCCGATCCAATGATCCGGGACCGCTGCCAGAAAATCCCGCGCGTACTCGGCGGCAAAATCGGCCCGGAAGTGGGCGGCAAGCCGGGACGTAAGCGTGGATTTGCCGCTCGACTCCGGACCGACCAGGGCAAAGCGCCGCGCGAAATAGGGCCGAGCGGGCGGCAAAAGATGCTCCCAGTGGCGCAGTGGGTCCGCCCGAAGCCGCGTTCCGGAGATCGGAATCCGGTCCCGCGCGTGGTCTACCGGGACATAAGTCGCTCCGAGCGTCTCCGCCAGCTTGAAACCGTAGGGTTCGGACGCGAACACCAGGTCCGGGGGAGTGTCCATGCGGCGCAGCAGGCTTTCACGCCAGAT
>JACMJB010000111.1 GCA_014380815.1 Armatimonadota bacterium | reverse complement strand
TGGATGAAACCAGCGGTCGCCAGGGGCGTCAGGAGGTAAACCTGCGGGTCGGAACCGGGGAACAGCAGCGCAAAAAGCAGGCGGTCGGGTTTACCCTGGAGGTGCAGAACCTGTTCGATTCCCGAAAGCGTGTCAACTTCCAGTCGCCGTTCTCTGGTACCCGATTCCAGCAGGGCCGCCGGGTGCTGCTGACCCTGAACGGCAAGTTCTAGGCAACGACAAGGGGTTTCTGGAGACTGGGCCTTCTGACTGTGTCTGCAGGAACCCCTGACGCAAGCCACCAGGAGACAGTTCTGGGTTGACCCTGACAACGCTCTCGTGCTACCATGCCGCCGATGAGCGCAATCCACAGCACGCGGGGCGGGGTTCTGGTGACCGGCATCTCCGGGTTTATCGCCCAAAACCTGGCAGGAGAGTTGGCAAGGCAGGGCGCGGAGGTACTGGGGGTCAGCCGGAGTGCGCCTGCGGCGGACGGCCTGGCAAAAGGGGTTCGGTTCCGCTCTCTGGACCTGCGGGATTTCGCGGCGACGCGGGCGCTGCTTGAGGAGGAGCAGCCCCGCGCGGCGTACCACCTGGCGGCGACCTCGATCCTCCATGCGGCGATCTCCGAGGAGGGAGCGCGGGCGATGCTGGAAACCAATGTCGCCGCCACCTGGAACGTGCTGGAGGCGTGCCGCCGGGTTGAGGTACCCGTCGTAGTGGTGGCATCGTCGGACAAACAGTACGGCGCGGCCGCCACGCCGCCGTACGATGACGACAGCACCGTCTTCGGAAACGGCGGCGTCTACGAGCTTTCCAAGGCGCAGCAGGATCAGATTTCGCGGCTGTACGCGGGCCTCTACGACACGCCTGCTGTGCGCGTCGCGCGCCTGGCGAATATCTACGGTCCCGGCGATACTCAGTGGACCCGCATCGTGCCGAACACCATTCGGCGGACCGTGACCGGCGAACCGCCCCGCATTACCGCAGGCCCGGCTGGGGCCGCGCTCCGGGAATATCTCTTCGTGGACGACGCCGTGGCTGCCCTGATGGCGCTTGCCACCGACGCCGCCGTGCGCGGCAACAGCCCGTTCCGCCGCAGCGACGGCAGGCTGGCCCGTGTCGCCTGGAACCTCAGCAGCGGAGACCGCCACCCTGCCGCGGAGGTTGTCGCCATGGTGCAGAGCGTTTTGCGGAGCGACTTTGGCATCACCGGCCCGGAGCCGGAGGTTTTGCCGGGCACGCCGGGTGTGTTTGAACCCGGTCATCAGTTCTCAAAAACCGATAAGCTTCGCGCCCTTCTCCCCGATTGGAACCCCATCTCGCTCAAAGAAGGCCTGGGGAAGACCATTCCCTGGTACCTCGCGCTGCTGCAAGCTTCCCGCAGTCTCTGATAAAAAGAACGTATGTATCATGGGGCACGCTGGGCGGGCACGGCGGGGCTGGGGCTGGCGGGAGTCGGCCTGACGCTTCTCCATGCCCTGCCGACGCCACAGCTACATGCGACCACCGGGGCACACCCTCCCTACCGACCATGGAACTTCCTGAGCGAGTACGTTCGCACCGATCATGCTCCGCTGATGACCGCCTGTTTCTTCCTGCTAGCGCTCGGCACACTGGCGAGCGCCACGATCCTGTTCCGGAAGCATCTGCGGTGGGAAGCGGCTCTGCTAGCGTTGGCCGGAATGGCGCTTCTGCTGCTGGGCCTGTTTCCAACGGATCTGGCGGATATGACCACCGATGCCGTCACCTGCGGACAGGCAGCGCGGATCGAACCCTGCACGCTGGCCGGTCGAGTTCACAATCCGCTCTCAACACTGGTGCTTGTGCCGATACTGCTGGTGGTCGGCTCGTTTTGCGTCCGAAGCCGCCGAGAGCCGCAGTGGCGAGGCGTTACCCGACTGGCTGTAGCCTGCGGCGCGCTGGCGCTTTGCGGGCTGACAGCCGCCTTCTTCTACCTGCATGCACTTGGATGGCAGGGCCGCTGGTGGACCGGACTCCAGCAGCGAAGTTTGGTCTTTCCCATTCTCGCGTGGATGACCGGCCTGCTGGTTGCTATCACCAAGGATGGTTCCCCACGGGAAGGGTGAAGAATAGGGATGGAACGGTGATTTGTGAGATCGGTTCAAATCACCTCTCGTGACCGATCCGGTGTCCGAGTTTGCTCTGTTTGACGGTGTTTGTGCCATATGGTACAATCTCACCCCAACTGCCCCAATTCGGCGGTTGCGCGCCTCCACCCCGGCAACGTCGCCCGTTTCCTGCGCATTAGAGTTCGTGAACGCTTTTTAGATGCGGGATGAAATCAGTGTCTGTGACCAACTCTTCTTTCGAGACGTCGGCGATGGTGGAAGGTGGCAGTCCACCCCAAACCCCGGAAATGACTTCGGCAACTTCTTCGCAGTCACGCGCCCAAAAACGTCCAGATCCGCTGTACGATCCCGCCTTCGAGCACGATGCCTGCGGTGTCGGGTTTGTCGCGCATATCAAGGGGCAGCGGTCCCACCGTATCGTCGAGATGGGACTTCAGATTCTCGATAATCTCGTGCATCGCGGGGCCTGCGGCTGTGACCCGGAGACTGGCGACGGGGCGGGGATCCTGCTTCAGGTCCCCGATGCCTTTTTCCGCCGGGAGTGCGAGTGGCTTGGGATCACGCTTCCTGCCCCGGACTCATACGGCGTCGGGGTGGCATTCCTGCCGAAGGACCCCGCCGCGCGCGCGCGGTGCATCGAGATTGTGGAGAGCGCGACCCGCCGCGAGGGTCAGAACTTTCTGGGCTGGCGTGACGTTCCCACCGATTCCAGCCGGATCGGCTCCCAGGCGCGCGAGGCAGAGCCGGTCATTCGGCAGTTCTTTGTCGGCTGCGGTCGCACCACCTGCGACTACGACACCTTCGCCCGCAAATTGTACGTCATTCGCAAGGTGATGGAGCGCGAGGTCGAGGACGCCACCGGCATCCCCGATGCCAGCCAGTTCTACATTCCCTCCTTGTCGGCCCGGACGATCATCTACAAAGGCCTGCTGCTTCCTCATCAGATGCGCGCCTACTACCGGGACCTGACGGACCCGTTGGTGGATTCCGCCATTGCCCTGGTCCATCAGCGCTTTTCGACCAACACATTCCCCTCGTGGCCCCTGGCGCACCCGTATCGGTATCTTGCCCACAACGGCGAGATCAATACGATTCGCGGCAACCGGAACTGGATGAAGGCACGCGAGGCCGGTCTGACCTCGTCCCTGCTCGGGGACGATCTGCCGAAGCTGTACCCGCTCGTGGACATGAACGGGTCCGACTCCGCGACGCTCGATAACGCGGTCGAGCTGCTCCTCGCGGGAGGACGGTCCCTCGCCCACGCGATGATGACGCTGATTCCTGAGGCCTGGTCCACCAATGATCTGATGGATTCTGACCGCCGCGCCTTCT
>JACMJB010000110.1 GCA_014380815.1 Armatimonadota bacterium | reverse complement strand
TTGGTCGCCGTCTTTTTCTCGAAGCAGGATCGTCGCGCTGCCCGCCCGCGTGTCTGTCTCCACGGCGACAATGCGCTGGGTCCGGTCCGAGCCGAACAGGGCATCCTCCAGCTGCTGGTCAGTATTAGAGGCAGTGGCAGCAGTGGCAGGATCGGAAGCGGCGGTGGGGGAGCTAGCGGCGGTTAAAGTCACGTTCCATCTTACCGCCCCGCTCCTGCGTTCTGCAGGTCCGAATCCGCGTATGCTACAATTAACCGATGCCCCGCCGTGCGGGGCATAATTCTTTGCAAGGACCCCGTGAATGACACCTCCCGCCACCAGTTCCGATTCCGAGCCTGCCCTGGTCCCCACGCTCCCGCGCTGGGATATGACCCCGTTTTTTCCCTCACTGGAGTCCCTGGAGTTTGAGGCGGCTTATGCGAAGGTTCTGAGCCGCATCGCGGACCTGAGCGCGCTTTTCGATACGCTTCAGGTGAGCGGCGATACTGCCCCGGTCACGATTGACGCTGACGCCGTCCGGGCCTTCGAGCAGGCGGCAGGGGCGTTCAATGCGACTCTGGAAGAGATTCGGACGGTGCGTGCCTACATCTCCTCGTTTCTGACCACGGACTCACGCAACGAACGTGCGCAGGCGAAAGCGAGTGAGATGCAGCGCGAAAGCATCCCGCTTTCGCTGCTCTCGACCCGGTTCACCGCCTGGCTGGGCGCGATGGATGTCGCGGCGCTGATCGCGGCCTCGCCGGTTGCCGCCGACCATGCCTTCTATCTGCACGAGGCTAAGGTCGTCGCCACCCACCTGCTTCCCCCGGACCAGGAGGCACTGATCGCGGACCTTTCTCTATCGGGTGGGTCCGCCTGGTCAAAGCTGCACGGCGACCTGACCTCGCAGCTTGCCGTCCCGTTTCGCCGAACCGGCAGCGACCCCGAGGAAGCCATTCCCATGAGTGTCATTCGGGCGCTCGCCTCGGACCCCGACCGCGAAACGCGCCGCCTGGCCTACGAAGCGGAGATCGCCGCCTGGGAGCGAGCCTCGGTGCCGCTTGCCGCTGCCCTGAACAGCATCAAGCAGGAGACCGGCGTACTGTCCCGGCGACGCGGCTGGGAGTCACCACTCGCCGCCGCCTGCTTCAACAACCACATTGACCAGGCGACGCTGGAGGCGATGCTTTCCGCCGCCCGCGCTTCATTCCCGGATTTCCGGCGTTATCTGCGTGCCAAAGCCAGAGCGGTTTCCGGGTCCGAACGGCTGCCCTGGTACGACCTGTTCGCCCCGATGGGCGAAGGGCGTCAGGCATGGGAATGGGACGACACCACGCGGTTTGTCGCGGAGCAGTTCGGGGCGTTTTCACCGAAGATGCGGCAGTTCGCCCAGCGGGCCTTTCAGGAGAACTGGGTGGATGCCGAGCCGCGCGCGGGAAAGCGCGATGGTGCGTTTTGCATGGGGGTCCGGGCCGACGAATCCCGCATCCTGCAGAACTACAAGCCGTCCTTCTCGGGTGTCTCGACCCTGGCCCACGAACTGGGCCATGGCTACCACAACCTGTGCCTGCTGGGACGCACACCGATGCAGCGCGGCACGCCCATGACGCTTGCCGAGACCGCGAGCATCTTCTGCGAGACCATTATTCGCGAGGCCGCCTTCGCAAGCGGAGACCGGGAAGATCAGCTTGCGATTCTGGAGGCGACTCTGCAGAGCGAGTGCCAGGTGGTGGTGGACATCACGAGCCGGTTCCTGTTCGAGCAGCGGCTGCTTTCCGCTCGAACCCAGCGGGAGCTTTCCGTGGCGGAACTAAGCGAGCTGATGCGGCAGTCTCAGCGCGAGACCTACGGCGACGGCCTGGACGAAAACGTGCTGCACCCGTATATGTGGGCGGTCAAAGGCCATTACTACGGCTCGACCTACTACAACTTTCCCTATATGTTCGGCCTGCTGTTCGGGCTGGGTCTGTATGCCCGGTATAAGGAGTCTCCCGAGGGCTTTCAGGAAGGCTACGATGAGCTTCTGTCGCTGACCGGCACCGCCGATGCCGCCACGCTCGGGCAGCGGTTCGGCATTGACATTCGGCAGGAAGCATTCTGGCAGTCGAGTCTTTCCGTGATCGTCGGGGATATTGACCGCTTCGAGGCGCTGGTGGCGTGAGCCAGGATCGCGAAAGCCAAACTCACGACAGCCGACGCCACAACCACTCGATCCTCGGCGGATGGCTGGGCAGCTACTGCTACCGCACTCGCCACGAGATGCCAGTTCGTTTCGAGGCGACGTTCTCGCGGGCGCGAAAAGGCGAGCACGGCTTCGGGGGGGCGATACTGGACGATTCCCCCCTCGGCGAGGCCGGCGTATCGCATGGCCTGCAGACCGGGCCGAATGTCCGGTTCACCAAAACCTACCAGGATCCACCCGCGGAATACGAGACCGCCCCGGTTCACTACCTGGGAACCCTCTCCGACGACGGCAGGCTGGTGACCGGGACCTGGGAGATGCAACTGCGTCACAATGGCAAAATACAGCGAACGACAGGCCGCTGGGAGGCCCGCCGATTATGGGCGGAGGCGGAAGAGGCCGCCGCAGGCAGGCAGAGCGCCGATGTCGAGTGGGAGCTTCCGGTGCGCTAGCGAGAGCCACATCGCCCCCCTCTTGCTGTGACCACTGGCCTGGGGCATGCGCTTCTCCGCGCCTTCGGCAGACCCTGCCCCTCTCCCGCAAGCGGGCAGGGGGGTGAAGATCCGCCATCTGGTGTATCCTGACAACGGAAAACGGAGGACGTGTAAATGGCGAGGAACGACGCGGTTCTGCGGGACCGGTTTCGGGGGGCGCTGTTAGGGACCCTGGTCGGGGACGCGCTCGGGGCACCGGTCGAGGAGATGCCTTGTGACCGGCTGAACGAGGCCCTAGACAGTTTTTCGGGGATGTCCCGCGAGGAGCGGCAGCGTCAGGTGCCGGTCTTCGGACTGCTGGCGGGGGCAGAGGTGCCGCCTGGTTATGTACATTACACCGACGACACGCAGATGACCATCGGGGTCGCGGAGTCGCTGATCGCCTATCCGGAGTTCGATGGCTCGTACCTGGCAAGTCGCTTCGCGGAGAATTTCGAGGGCCATCGTGGCTACGGTCCCGGCGGCTATGCCATGATTCAGGAACTGCGAAACGGGGCGGCCTGGAACGAGGTCGGTGAACAGCTTTTCGGAGGCGAAGGTTCGTTCGGCAACGGGGCGGCCATGCGCGCCGCGCCAGTCGGTATGTTGTACCACGATGACCTGCCCGCTCTGCGACGGATCGCCGAAGCGCAGGCGTCCGTCACACACACGCATCCCATCGGCAGACAGAGCGCCGCGCTTCAGGCCGCCGCGGTCGCCGCTGCCCTCCGTTTCGACATCGAGAACGAGGACTTTGACGGACTCGCCTTTATTGACAGCGTCACCGACAGCACCGTGGTCGGACCGCTGGAGAACTGGCTCGGTGCCGGGT
This sequence comes from Armatimonadota bacterium, assembly GCA_014380815.1. Classification (GTDB taxonomy): domain Bacteria; phylum Armatimonadota; class Armatimonadia; order Armatimonadales; family Armatimonadaceae; genus JACMJB01. The sequence goes on along the minus strand of JACMJB010000110.1, from coordinate 13,546 downwards.
ACCACGATGTCCGGACCCTGCTTCGTGTCGCGCCCCGGATTGAAGAGGTCGCCGAAACGCTTGGCAACGGGATCGAGGCACAGCTCTCCGTGCCGACTGCACTATACGCTTTTGCCGCCCACTACGACTCGTTCGCGCAGGCGGTGCTGTATGCTGTTCGTCTGGGCGGCGATGCCGATACCATCGGCGCGATGACCGGGGCCATTGCGGGCGCGTTCCACGGTGCGAGCGCGATCCCCCCGAACTGGCTGGCGGCACTGGAAAACGGCCCACAGGGACGGGACTATATCGCCTCGCTGGGCGATCAGTTATTCGACCGCTGGAGGCAGCGCGCATCGGAGAACGGAAAAGGACAGGGATAATGCCGGATCAACAGGAAGTCTTTGCCCCCGCCAAGTGGGCCTACGGGGAATGCGCCGCCTTTCTGGATACGGAGGGCATACTGACGCTGCGAAACACCTGGATCGAGCGGAAATGGCGCGTGGACCGCGCGGGATCGCTGTATCCGGTATCACTGCGGGACCTTCGGCGCGGTGTCGAGTGGCTGACAGAAGGACCCGAGATACCGTCCCCGACGCCTTCCGAGCGGCTGCCCGATGAACCGCGTGAGGTCCACCTCACCAGCGAAACCGGCAGGGCACGGATCACGGAAGCCCCCTCGCTGACAGTGACACTCACCGCAAAAGGCGAGGCCGCCGCCATCGCGTATCGCTTTCAGATCTTCGAGGGGGCATCGGGGATCGTGATTCAGTTGCTCGCGCCCGCGAGCCGGGGCAGCTTTTCCACACAAGGCAATAGCGACAGCAGTGACGGCGGTAACACCTCCACTGCCACGCCCACGGGCATCGAGACCGCAGACCGTGCCGCCGCCCTCCCTGTCGAACCAACGGCGGATACGCTGGAAAGCCTTGCCCTTGCCCCACCCCATTTGCGGCTGACACAGGTGACGCTCCTGGACCGGACCGACGAGCATAACGAGCTTGCCTTCGAGCGGGAATGGCTGCTTCACCCCGCCGAAAAGTCGCTCGCCCTTACCGGTGGCCTGTTCTTCGCGGAGGACCCACTGACTCGCGCGGGGATCGTGTTTCTGAAGTTCGCGCCCCTGCCGCATGCCGAGCCGGAGCGACGGTCGCCCCATGATCTGATGGTGCAGCCTCGCGCACGACGATTCAAGCTTCTGGGGCAGGGAGCGGGAGACGAAGGCGGCGCGGGCTATGCCTGGGCGACCCTGCTCTACTCGGACGGGGTCGCGGGCCGGGTTGCCGCGCTCCAGGCGCTTCAGCAGCAGATGCGGCCCTTCGAGCCGGGCCGGGATGGTCTCCTGGTCACCAATACCTGGGGCGACCGGGGGCAGGATGGGCGCGTCTCTACGGAGTTTCTTTCCCGTGAGATCAAGGTGGGGCAGCGTCTGGGGGTGGACGTGATCCAGATTGACGACGGCTGGCAAAAAGGGCGCACCGCGAACAGTGTTCAGGCCGGGGGAGTTTGGGAGGGGTTTTACGCCGCCGAACCCGATTTTTGGACCCCGCACCCGGGGCGTTTTTTCGGGGGGCTTTCGCCGCTGGTCGAGACGGCACGGGACGCGGGGCTGCGCTTCGGTCTCTGGTTCGCTCCAGATTCCTCCGAGGATTTCGCGCACTGGAAAGACGACGCCCAGACGCTCCTTCGTCTTCATCAGGAACTAGGCGTCAGTTATTTCAAGATTGATGGCGTCAAGCTGCGGTCAAAAGCCGGGGAGCGAAACCTGCGCGCGTTCTTTGACGAGGTCCTGGTCGGCTCGGAAGGGCGGGTCGTCTTCGACACTGATGTCACCGCGGAAACACGCCATGGCTACTTCGGTCTGCCGGACACAGGACCACTCTTCGTCGAGAACCGCTACACAGACTGGCATCGCTACTGGCCGCACCAGACACTGCGCAACGTCTGGAAACTGGCCCATTACCTTCCTCCGGTCCGGCTGCGAATGGAGTTCCTGAACCATCAGCGAAACCAGGAGAAGTACAAGGGGGACCCGCTCGCCCCCGCCACCTATCGGGCCGATTACCTTTTTGCGACCGTGATGCTCACCTCGCCACTGGGCTGGTTCGAACTGCAGAACCTGCCGCCCACATACATCAAGGAGGCCGCTCCGCTGGTCGCGGTTTGGAAACGGCACCGTGCCGAGTTGTACGGCGGAACGACTCTGCCCATCGGCGAAGCGCCGGACGGAACCGCCTGGACGGGCTTTGCAACCAGCAGCCCAGATGCAAGGACGATCTACGCGCTTCTTTTCCGCGAACACAATGACCGCACGGGCTGGTCCACGCTGCTGCCCGCGCTGGACCAGGCGGGGAAATGGAAGGTCGAAATGCTGTCGGGAGACGGTTCCGTGACGGTACTGCCACGGGGACGCCTCGCGGTCACGATCCCGCAGCCGCAGCGATTCGTCTTCGCCCGTGTGACTTTAGACCCAGAATGACTTCCCTAAAAAGGGGCCGTTCGCCTCACGCCGCGCGCGCTGTCACCGGGGATACTAAAGCAGCAAGCAGACTTCAGGACACGGAGGCAGCATTCATGTTGGAACCGCAGACCCGGCTCTCCCAGGACTCACCGGCCTGGCAAATCTACACCTATCTCGCGTTTTCGTTTTCGGTCGGGCTGATGGTGCTCGGCATCTGGAACCTGCCCGTGGAATCCTGGGTGCGCGGGTACCTCGCGATGGGCCTGTTTTTCACTATCTCCAGCACCATCACGCTCTGCAAAACGTCGCGGGACAATCACGAGGCCCGCAAGCTGGTCAATCGCATCTCGGAAGCTAAGACCGAAAAACTGCTTCACGAGTTTGACCTGAAACCCTGACTTGAAACGTCAACGGCTGTCAGCCGGGTCAGCCCAGCATCTCGTAGAGCAGACCATAGCGCAGACCGCGCAGCGAGACGATCACTGCGGAAGCGTGGAGGTGACGCAGCGCCCGGGCCTGGATGATCGCACCGGCAATGATCACATCCGCCCGGTCCGGTTCCAGACCCGGCGTCTCCCGTCTCTGCGCGAGCGGTTTCGCGGCTAGGTCCGCGATCCATGCCTCGATCTGCTCCACGGTCAGACGAGTAGCGTGAACGTCTTCCAGTGTCAGCGGCGGGGCGTCGGCGGGGCGATGGACAGAAAGCTCCATCGCGGCAAGATTCGCCGCCGTGCCGCCGCTTCCCACCACGATCACGCCGCCACCGTCGTAGGTAGGAGCAGGGACCGCAGCCAGGATCTCGTCCGCGAGGGCGGCGGCGGCGGCTCGCTCTTCGGTCGTCGGCGGATCGGAGGGGAGCGCCCGCTCGGTCAGCCGCACCGCGCCCAGCTGAAGGCTGTCACGAAAGGTCACCAGATCGCCGCTGCCCAGCACAATCTCCGTGGAGCCGCCGCCGATGTCCATGGTCGCCAGGGGGGTCGTGTCGTCCGGTGGTCTTGGCAGGTCCCGGTCGTGGCGGGCGGCAGCGTAGATAAGGGCGGCCTCGCGGTCTCCGGAGATCACCTCGACCCTGCCGCCAAGAAGGGCCGCCGCGCGGGCGACAAACTCCATCCCATTCGCGGCGTCGCGCAGGGCACTGGTTCCCACGGCGTCAATGCGCGTCGCCCCCAGTGCCCGCGCCTCCCGCGCGAAGCCATCGAGCGCAGCAAGAGTGCGTGCCACTGCCTCGTCGGTCAGCCGCCCGTCGGCGTCCACCTTCTTGCCCAGGCGAGTCGTCGCGGTGCGGTCCGCCAGGACGCGCGGACGCTCGCCCGCGCCGCCCACCGCGACCGTCATCTTCACCGAGTTCGTCCCAATATCCACAGCGGCGACAACACTGGTTGTCCCCCCCGTTCCCCCTGCTCCCACTTCTATTGCTGTCATGCGTACAGGATACCCGAACCCGGCCCCACTGGATTAACGCCAATCGCGCGCGCCGGGGGATTGGATTCTGGGGGTTGACTTCGAGGGATTGGTGCCGGGGTATTTTAATACCTCGGCGATCAAACCGCGAATCCTGGCAAACCGATCCCCAGAATCCAGTCCCACGTTGGAACTGGTAAACTGAAAGACAGCATGGACACCGCCTTTCTTTCGGAACTCTCACGGATCGTCGGCGCGGATGGTCTGCGCGCCTCCACTGCCGAAAAGCACGCCTACGCCTTCGACGCCTACACGCTGGAGAAGCAGCTCCCCGGTGTGGTGGCGCTGCCGCGTTCCACCGACGAGGTCGCCGCTATCGCCCGGCTCTGTCATCAGCACGGCGTTTCGATGGTGCCACGCGGCGCGGGGACTGGGCTTGCGGGTGGCGCGACGGCAAACGATGATCAGGTGCTGATCTCGCTGTCGCGTATGAACCGGATCCTGACCGTGGACGCTCCCAACCGACGGCTGCGGGCACAGGCGGGTGCGGTGAATGTCTACCTGACCAGGGCCGCGGCCCCCGATGGCCTGATGTACGCTCCGGACCCCTCGTCGCAGACCGTCTGCACCCTTGGCGGCAATGTCGCGAACAATGCGGGCGGGCCGCACACACTCAAGTACGGTGTCACCGTCAACCATATTTTGGGCCTGCAGATGGTCCTCGCGGATGGCACCATCCTCGAAACCGATCTGGACGATGTGGGCTACGACCTGACCGGGGTGATCGTCGGGTCGGAGGGAACACTGGGGATCGTCACCGAGGCGACCGTCCGGCTCGTGCCCGCCCCGGAAGCGGTGCGAACCCTGTTGGCTCCCTGCGACACGATTGACCGGGCCACCGAACTGGTTTCGGCGATCATCGCGGCGGGGATATTACCTGCCGCACTGGAGATGATTGACCGCACGATCCTGGAAGCGGTCGAGGCCGCCTACCACCTGGGACTGCCGACCGATGCGGGAGCTGTTCTGTTGATCGAGGTAGATGGCCCCGAAGCAGGCATTGATCGGCAGGCCGAGCTGATCGCCACCATCTGCCGTGAGGGCGGCGCATTGGATGTGACCATTGCCAGCGACCCGTTGGAGCGGGCGCGGCTCTGGATGGCGCGCAAGAAAAGCATCGGCACCATCGGGCGGCTCGCGCCCTCTTGTGCTACCCAGGACGGGGTCGCGCCGCGCACCAAGCTTCCTCTGGTGCTCCGCGAGGTTGCGGAGATCGCCGCGAAGTACCAGCTTCGGATCGCCAACGTTTTTCACGCTGGCGACGGCAACCTGCACCCCGCTGTTTTATTCGATGAGCGCGACCCCGAGGAGGTACAGCGGGTGCTGGCGGCAGGCGGCGAGATTTTGCGCGCCTGCGTCCGGGCGGGCGGCAGCCTGACCGGTGAACACGGGATCGGCATCGAAAAGCAGGAGTTCCTCGACCTGGTCTTCTCCCCCGAAGACCTGGATGCCATGCGGGCTGTCCGCTCCGTTTTCAACCCGAATGGCCTGGTGAACCCCGGCAAGCTGTTCCCTTCCGGCGGCAACTGCTGCCCACACCTGCCCCGCACGGACAATGAGACGCTGCTTGCCCTGACCAAAACGCGCGCCGCTGCTGTCTGATCGCGCCGGGGACTGCAGTTGTTTTGCATTTATTTGTCCTGTTTCTCGGCGAATCATCGTATAAACCCTGTGCTTCTCTTTCGTTTTCCGGTAATCTATAGCGGCATTTAGTGCAGGCACGGAATCCCATGAACTACCCGACAAACCGTTTGCTGCTCGTTTCTCTGGCTGGAATCGCAGTCGTCGCCGTGGGTGCCGCTTTCTGGCCCCGGCACGGCGGTGCGGTCGCCCGTCCCACCATACCGACAGTCTCCGCCGCAGCGGGGCGTGTTCTGGCAGCAAAGCCCATTCCCGCCCCTTCCGGCAGGGGGATCGGCCCCGATTCGCCCAACGAAACGGGACGGATCCCGATCCTGATGTACCACTCGATCGGGGATAAACTCAGCGGAAGATCCGCCGCACTTTCGGCTCGGATGGGTCTGAATATCTCTCCGGCGACGTTCCGGGCGCAGCTTGAAGCGATGTATCGGGCGGGCTGGTATCCGGTCAATGTCCGGGACGTGCTGTCTGCACGGATGGAGGTTCCCCGGGGGAAGACGCCGGTCGCGATCACCTTCGATGATGCCCGTAGGTCGCAGTTTCGGTACCGAAAAGACGGTTCCATTGACCCGGACTGCGCCCTGGGGATTCTGCTCGCGTTCCATGCCAAACACCCACAGGACTGGCCGAACCGGGCCTCGTTCTATGTGCTGCCGGAGTCTCCTCCCAATCCGGTCCCCTTCGGACAAAAGGGGCTGGAGACAAAGAAGCTAAAATTTCTCGCCGACCAGGGGTTCGAGATCGCGAACCACAGCACCACGCACCGCTCGATGCGGAACATGAACGCCCGGCAGCTTCAAAAGGAGATGGAAGGCTGCGTGACCTATATCCGCGCCCGCGTCCCGGAAGCGACCATGGATACGATGGCGCTTCCGTATGGCTCCGCGCCGCGGGACAGGTCCCTCTGGAATGTTCTGCTGACCGATGCGCCCGCCGGGTCGGCGGGTTCCTCCCCGCGGGCCCACTACCACAACCGCTGTATTCTGCTGGCAGGGGGCGACCCTTCCTTTGCGCCTTGTGACCGACGATACGACAAGCGGCAGATCATGCGGGTCGGCTCGATCCCCGGCAACATCGAGTACTGGATAAAAGGCATGAAACGCGGCAGCGGTCCCTGGCGTCCGTATGTCAGCGATGGAGACCGGGAAACGGTGACGGTTCTCGCCTCTCAAAAGAAAAAGCTCGCCCCCGCGCACCTGGACGGTGCACGACTGGTGGTCCTCAACGATCTGCCGCCCACCACGAAGAAGAAAGCATCCCCACGGGTCGCGAAGACGAGCCGCACGGAGCAATAGGGGGCTTCACAAACCCGGTAGAGAGCGGTCTATGTGCGTTCCGTACACGGCATACCGGGCGCTGCTGCTACCGCCCCCGAAGCGGACGGTGGCTACACTCGAACTGTGCGCCATTTGCCGCGGCGGAACAGATCAGCGGTCAGGATGCCCTGAAGAACTGTTGAGAGAGACATGGCCCACCAGGCCCCGACGGGTCCCATGCCCACAAAGAAAGCCAGGAAGTAGGCCAGGGGAACCCGGATCAAGACCATCGTCACGATGGTTAAGATCGTCGGGCTGACGGTCTCTCCCGCGCCCTGGAGCGCACCAGTCAACACCATTCCCAGACCCAGAAACGGCTCGGAGAAGGCCGCGATCCGCAGGTAAAGGATTGTCAGTGCGATCGTCGTTTCAACCTGCGTCGCTGCGGCGGCGGTCTCGTTCGGGTCATGACGCACGAACAGATGCGCAAAGGGGGCGGCGGCGAAGTAGAAGATACCGCCCATAAAGGTCATCACCGCGACCGCCTGCCAGGCGGCGATCCAGCCGCCAGAATTGGCCCGTTCCACTTTGCCCGCGCCCAGGTTCTGTCCCACAAAGGCCGAGGCGGCGATCGCATAGCCAAATCCCGGCATAAAGGCGATGGACTCGGACAGCAACCCGACTCCCAGCGCGGCGACTGCGGCGCTGCCTGCGCTCGTATGTGCGAGCAGCGACTGAAGCCCCAGCATAGAGCCGACCCGGATCAGCTGCTGCGCGGAAGCAGGGAGGCCGATCCGCCCGATCCGCCTTATCCATTCCCAGTCCGGTCGCCAGAGAGTGCGGCGCGAGGCGGCTTCGGAGAGCGGTGTCCGCCGCAGGAAGACCAGATACAGTACGGTCGCCACAAGCTGTGACAGCACGAGGGCAAGCGCCCCGCCGCCGAGACCCATTTTGGGAAAGCCCCATTTGCCGAAGATCAATAGCCAGTTGAACGAGGCATGGATCGCGATCGCTCCGACGGTGACCCATAGGGGGCGTACGGTGTCGCCCAGACCCCGAAACGCGCCATTGAAGGTCAGCATCAGAAACAGGGTCGGCAGGCCGAGGACCGTGTAGAACAGGTACTGAGAGGCAAAACGAAGTGCGGCATCGTCCAGTCCGAGCGCGGAAAGCAGGGGGACACGCAGCAGAAGCATTGGCACCCCGATAAGGACAGAAGCGATCAGCGCGATCAGCAGTGACTGCGTGGTCGCCGTGCGGGCATTCGCCAGGTTGCCCTCACCAACCGAACGGGCCACCAGCGCGGTCGTTCCGACCGAGATCGCCATCGCCGCCGACATCAGCGCGAACATCAACGACGATCCCACCGTGACCGCTGCAAGCGCCTCCGTGCCCAGGCTGCCCACGAAAAAGCGATCCAGAAAACTGTTTGTGGTCTGGAGCATCATGGTCGCGACTGAGGGCAGCGCGATCTTGAGCACCCCTTTTCCGATCGGACCCTCCAGGATCACGGCCCGCCGCTCCGCCGCCTTTGCGGCTTCGGCTTCGGATACCGGGCGCTCCGCCCGCCCCGGCCCTCGATCTGCGGTCGCTCGGGTGGCGTTCACCGATTCCTCGGCCATAGCCTCCCCTTCCGGGATCGAGGAGACGGCCTGATCGGGAATGGGCGGTGCTCCGGCGGGGGGTGCACTGGGATTGAGGGTTCGTCGCTGCAGATTTTGCAAAAAGGTTCTTTCTACCGGCGCGCTCATCCCTGCGCGCCCTTACCTTAGACAGTGGTCCCGGCGTACGGTTCCGTGTAAGGAGTCTGCAGGGGAGGAAAGAGGACCGTGCCTGCTTATTCCGGCGTCCAGCGATACTGGTGCCGAAACAGCCGTTGCTTCGCTGTGACCTTGCCGTTCTGCTTGACGATGCGGTACAGCGCTGCATTGACTCTGCCCGCCCCGAGCCTCTGGACGGCGGGGCGCAGCGTAACCGTGCGCCCCGTGGTTTTCGCACCAAATAGCGTCGCATGCAGACGGCTTCCGTCGAACGTGTAAGCGATATAGACGGGTGCTTTGGTGTTATTCGCGAACTTTAGATCCTTGCTCCCGTAGGCCACTGTGGCATCTCGCCCGATCGGCAGGTACGCCACGGGGCGCGAATGCGGGTTCACCTCCTGGATCGCCAGACCCGCAAGAGCCGCGGCGTTGAACAGCGTACCTGTCACCTGGGAGACCCCGCCCCCGATCCCCGGCACCTTCTCGGCGTCCACGAACACGGTTGCCGTCAGATAGCCCCGCGCCTGCGTTCGCTTGCCAACCGTTTTGTTCAGGGAAAAGACCTCGCCGGGGGACAGAAGGGTCCCGTCAATGCTTTCCGCCGCGACTTTGATGTTGTTGTTTCGCTTCGCGTTCGCCGAGGTAGTGGTGCGCATCGTCCCCAGAACACCGTTGATGCTTTTCAGCCGCTCGGCAGTGAGTAGGGGCGGCTTTTTGCTGAACGAGACCGTAAACGCTTTGGTGGCGGGGTCTTTGGCGACCGCGTCCGCGAGCCGCTGCGCGGTGATCGGCACGTTCAGTGCGCGAGCATAGGCGCCGGGGACGATCCGCACCGCTCCCCGGTACACAGAGGGCTTTGCATTGACCGCCTCCTGAAGAAACCGAGGGGCGAGCCGGGCCAGCACCCCCTTCATCGCGCCGACATCGGCGGTGAGCTTGCCGTCGGAACCGACCCTAATCCCGAGTTCACGCCGGGTCCGCACCACTGACCGAACCCCATCCGTCAGTGTGATCGGATAGCTCAGCGAGGGACCGGCGGCGGCAACGGTCGGGGCGGGAGTCGGGGCTTGCGCCCGCGTCCTGCCGGGAATCAGCAGAGTAGGCAAAGCCAGCAAAAACACGGCGCGGCGCATGTACGGATAAAAAAAGGGGTTCAAGAAAGGGCCTCCGGGAAGCGTTTACCCGGCCTGCCCCCGACAAAAACGAGGCGCGGAGCTATGGTTAAAATATTAACAGGGATAGATTGACAGATCGTCACCCTAGTGTTAATATTTTAACATAAAGAGGCACTGGATGGCACGCATTTCAAAAGACCACTCGAAAACCCATGAGGACGAAGGCCGGGCCTATCTCAGCCCGCGCGAGCAGCAGATCATGGAGATCATTCATCAGCGGGAGCAGGCCACCGCCTCCGAGGTGATGTCCGCGCTTCCCGGTGAGCCGTCCAATTCGGCGGTGCGGACGCACCTTCGTATCCTGGAGACAAAAGGCCACCTGCGCCATGTGGAGCAGCAAGGGCGTTTCGTGTATTCCGCGGTGCGGGGCAGGCAAAGCGCCGCACGGTCTGCACTGTCTCAGGTAGTGACCACTTTTTTTGACAACTCCGTGGAAAAAGTGGTGGCGACCTTGCTGTCGGCAAAGCAGGACGGTATCTCCGACGAAGAACTGGACCGCCTGCAGGCGATGATTGACGCTGCGAAGCAGAAAGGGCGATAGGCAGCCATGAGGGAGATTCTGAGTTTAGATCTTGCCCTGAAAAGCCTCCTGATCCTGGTGATCGCGTCAGGGGGGGCGCGGTTTGTCCTCCGCCCGCATACCGGGGCATCGGCGCGGCATCTTGTCTGGCGCTGCGCCCTCGCCGCACTGCTCGCGCTGCCGCTGGCATCCCTATCCCCGTTTGCGGGGACCGTGTCGCTGCCGACAGCCGCCCTTCCCCGCGATACAGTCGCACCTGGCCCGGCGGTTCCGAACCCAGTACCGACTGCCATCCCGCTCGCTAGCGCGGAATCCGCGCCAGTCCCAGCCGCCGACAGTGCGGCACCTGCCCCGCCCCCGTCCCAAACCGCGGTGGTCAGAGGGTTCCTCCGATCACGCTGGAATCCGATCATCACCCTGCGGTTTCTCTGGCTTTCGGGGACCGTTCTGCTGATCGCTCGCCTCCTGGCGTCGCTGATAGCGGTGGGGCGGCGCAGTCGGCGGGACTTTGCCCCGGCTTCCGGCAATGGAGAGGTGGCGGCGGCGGCGGCAAGCGCGCGGTCGGCGGTCGGCATCACCTGCCCTGTCACCGTGAGGATCGCGCGAAATGCGACCCCACTTCCACCGGTCCCCCTGCTGCTGGGCATCCGGCGTCCCGTTATTCTGCTTCCCGCTGCCGCCGCTTCCTGGAATACGGACCGACTGGAGGCCGTCCTGCGCCACGAAATGGCCCATATCCGGCGCGGTGACTGGGCCTGGCAGTTTCTCTCCGAGGTCGTGGTCGCTCTGTACTGGTGGAACCCACTGGTCTGGCGGGCGGCGCGGCAACTGCGAGCGGAAAGCGAGGAGTGCTGCGATGATCTAGTGATCGCAAGCGGCGTTCGCCCCTCGGACTACGCGGCGCATCTGATCGGGATCGCCGGAACGCTTCGGAGTCAGCCGCGCGGCATCCGCACGCCCGTCACCGTGGCGATGGCGGAGCAGCCGGAGATCTCGCGCCGGGTCGAAGCCGCGCTCCGCGAGAACAAGAACCGACGCGCGCCCGGCCGAGTCGCTGTCTCCGTCGGGGCAGTCGCGGCAGTCGCTCTGCTGCTTCCGCTCATCGCGCTTCGGTTGGGGAATCACCCCGTCGAAGCGGTCGCGGCAGCCGTGGGGCGGGTCACTTCGGACCACCGGGCACTGTTTGCGGGCGGCGGCGTGGTGGAAGTCGTCGCCGTTGCCCATCAGGGGCGCGAAGGATCGGAGCCGGGTTGGTGGGCCGCCGACGGCTCACGCCTGGCTGGCACGCCACCTCTGCCCACCGAGGTGCTGCGGGACGCCAGCGACCCCTGGCATGGTTCTCGAGGGCGCACTGTCAAGCTCAAGCTTTCCGGCATCCCCGAGGATGCCCACGCCTATTTCCGCGCCCAGGACGTTTTCGGACTGCCCTATGAACGCACCTCCCGGTCGCGAACGTACCGCGTCCAAACGGCGTCTGTTGGGGCCAAGACCACGACCTCGCTGATAATCGGGCTGGCGACCGGCCCCTGGCGGACCGTGCATCAATGGTCTCCGAGCGAGCCGCCCCCGCTGAAGTCGCTCAGACTGTTGGCGATGACCGGGATATCGCCCGAAGACCGGCCCGAAGGGGTGGATTCGTGGGGTCGCACCCGGTCACCGGAACCCTTCAACCTACGCTATGGCAAGCCACAGCAAACAGGGCGTGATCTGCTGCTTCCCCTGATGAGTAACGGCCCAAAGCTGAACTGGCGAGCCGCTGCCATCCTGAAAAACGGGAACTACGTGACCAGCGGCGACATCAACGCCAGCCGCAGCGGCGACGAGGGCAATCCGCAGCCCGCTGTCATCGCGGGAAAGGTCTTGTTCCCGAATGTCCGCCTGGCGGAAGTCGCCCGGTTCGAGTTCCAGGTGCGCCCTTATCGCTTCGTCATGCTGAGAAATATCGCGCTCTATCCGGATCAGAGCACTGCCGAGTCCTGGCAGACCCTCAGCACCTGGAAGCCATCGGCATTCCCCGCGACGCTCACCGGCGAGATCCAGACCGCCACCGGCACGAAGCGGCTCCGCTTCGTGCGCGATACTGCGGTGGAGATCCGTTTCAGCCGCAGCGACCCGCCACTGAGAAGTCCCGTGATAAGCATGGGAGGGGCTAACGCCTGGGCGACCGGGTACGAATGGCGGGTCGTTGCCGTGACGAAAAAGGGTCGCGCGGTCCTGGAGCATTCCCCAAAAGACCGAGAGGCGCGCCGCGGACTGCGCTTTCAGGATGCCGTCGTGCAGGGGGTGGGCTACACCGGCAAGGCGCAGCAGATGGAACTGACGGCAGGCGCTTATTTTGAAGGGATTCGACTCAGGGACATCGCCCGATTCGAGTTTCAGGCCAGACCGCGACCGACTATCCGCCCAGTCGCCGGTGGAAAAACCACCATTCGCCGCACAGGATAAGCAGGGCGACCGCGGCGACGTAGGGCCACACCTCGCGGCGCACCGTGACACTGCCCCCTGCCCTGCCCGACACTTCACCAGGCGCGAGGGCAGCATCGGTGACCGTGACCAGTGGTCCTGCCACGGGACGGATCTGCGACTCGGCGGGCGAGAGCAGAGCGACCGCGAACGACTGGGTTTCCCCTCCGCTTCCGCCTGCTCGGTAGACACCGACCCGGTCCGCGTGATCGTAAAGCAACGGCGCACCCGGGGTCTTCCCTGCGGCAACCGGGTCACGACGACCGTCAGGGCGCAGAACGGTGACATCGCCCGCGCCTGGCCCGGCGGCGAGCGTAACGATCTCGCCGGGGTGGATCACGCCTCCGGTCTGTGCTCCCGGCTTCGCGGACAGCCACTCCAGCGCATTGGTCAGAAAGATGGGAAAGGCGACGCGCAGCGGCATATCGCTCTCCAGCAGAGGGAAGCCGACCCAGACGCAGCGGCTGTCCCCCCTCTCCCCGGCGACAATCAGCGGGCCGGTATCGGTCTCCGCGAGCATCTGCGCCCAGGGGGCAGGAGCGGCGTCATAGGCGCGGCTGACTGCGACATTGGCAAGGTCCACGAAGCGCATCAGGGGGTGGGTACGGCTCCAGTCCAGGATCGCGGGCTGCGCGGATTCCCCGCCGCCCGCAGCGAGCACCGGCAGCGATGCCGAGCCTGGCCTGATGCCCCAGAAAAGATACCGCCCGCCTGCAGGAAGACCGGCGGGTGGTGCACTGCTATCGAACACCGTGACGTCATGCGATACCGTGTCCGCCATCTGGAGCGCGGCGGGCAGGACCGTGTCCAGCGTCACCCGGGCATCGGCA
>JACMJB010000016.1 GCA_014380815.1 Armatimonadota bacterium | reverse complement strand
GCGAGCTTTTCCAGGTAGGCCCGCCGCCGCTCGATCAGCTTCGCGCCGTGCTCTGCCAGCTGCTCACTCCAGGTATCGAGCGAGCCGATGTCGGCGTGCGGGCTGTTCCAGCGCAGGTCTTTAAGGAGACGGTTACGCTGCTCCAGGGCGCGTTTGTAAGCGGCAAGCGCCAGGACATACCGCGGAGAGACCTGGGCGATCTCGTAGTTCAGGAAGCGACGGCGCTCCTCCGGCTCGCCCCGCACGATGTCGAGGTCGGTGGACGAGAATAGAACAGCGTTGAAGTTGCCGATCAAATCCGTGACCCGCCCCTGGCGTCCGTGGTTGATCTTGACGACCTTGCGCTCGCCGACGATGTTGGTGGCCCCCGCCGCGCCGATCGCCATCTCCAGTTCCACATCCCCGCTGGTCTCCCGCGCCACGGCGGCGACGATCCGGCAGGCATCGGCCCCGAACCGGACCATTTCGGTGTCGCGGCTGGCACGGTTGGACTTGGTGGTCGCCAGGGCGTAGAGCGCCTCCAGCAGATTGGTCTTGCCCTGGGCATTGGGGCCGACAAACAAGTTCAGACCAGAGCCGGGTTCAAGGCGGAGGGAGGAGTAGCTGCGGAAATCGAAGAGTTCAAGACGGGTAACACGCATGGGCAGGTGCGGCGCGGACCCGCTGCGGGCGGGGGCAGCGACGGGATCGGCACGCCGCAGTGTAGCATGGCCATTCTCCCCGCGTCAACTACCGGGGGGCCTGAGAAACGGCGGCGGCGGGGCGATCAAGCGGGGGGCAGTCGCACTCACGCAGGGCAGCCGCGGCGGCGGTCTCCGCCGCCTGGAGGGAACGCAGCAGGTCCATCACTGCTTCGCGGCTGGCGGGCAGGGTCAGTCGTGCATAGAGCGCGGCGGCGTCCGCCGGGCTGGAATCCCCCACGCCATGCGCCGCCACGGCTCCCCTGTCGGGGGGATGAAGCCGGGTGAGCAGTCCGGCCCAGAACGCCCTGGTGTCCGCGCGCCGCGTGCTGTAGACGGCGAAAGCGGCGAACTGCTGGACCGCGCGCACCCCGACCGCGCTGCCGAGCGCCATCTGATAGACCGTGGGGGCGCCGACGCCGGTATGGCGCTCCTGTTCGCGATAGGACAGGCCGTTTTCCGCGAGCGCCGCCCGGGTGAACCGGGATACCTGGCCCCAGTCGTCAATGGCGAGATGGCGCATCTCCGCGACCGCGCGGGCTGCCTCCTCGCCCGATTCCCGTGTTTCCTGCATGGTCTGCGGCATAGTTCGTGTTCCGTGTTTTCTGCTTGTCGCGGCAGGGGCAGGGCGCGACGCCCTGCCGCGCCCCCCCGTAAGAACAACGCGCCCCCCCGGCATCCGATGACAGAATCGAGAGGCCCCTTCCTGCAAAGCAGACGGCTAACGCAAAATCGGCGGCGCGGGTCCGAAAAAACTGTCATAATAGCCTGCCTGTCTCGTTACGGCTTCATGAACCAGCGCCAAACGTGAGAAACGAAAGAGGAGTCCTTTTTATGTCCGATGAATCGGAAGAGCCAGTACCGCTGCCGGACGGAGATACGATCGTCCCGCGCCGGGACGATGACCCGGATGCGGTCCCGATTGAAGACGACCGCGACACACAGCGCGCCGTCCCCGCCGTTCCGATCGAGGACGACAAGAAAGACACGGACAGCTAGACCGCTGGAACCGCTCCCTGATCCTACGGCCCTCGCGGGCTTTCAGGGAGCGCCGCTTGCGGGGGCGGCCCGTTCACGCGGATCTGGGAGCAGCCCCCGGCACTCCTGCCGCAGGGCATCGGCGAGGATCGCCAGAAACGCCTGTCCGGCGGAAAACCGCCCGGCAGGGGGGTGAAACGCCCGCGCGAGTGCGATCAAGAGACGCGGCGAAAACCGCCGCTGATCGGCGATCGCGAAGATCGGTTCCCAGAAATCGGGCTGGAGCTTGGCCCGGAACGACTCCAGCCCGTCGAAGTTCCAGAACCGTCGCCCGTGCGCGCGTGCCCATGCCAGGACCAGCCGCAGCCAGAGTGGGGACGGCGGTACCCCTCCTGCCGGGCCACCACGGCGTGAAAGCGGGACCAGTCCGAGGGTCACGTACTGTGCGCCGTCCGCCGCGACCGCGCGCATCGCGCCATCTATCAGCATTTCCGCGGTCCCATTGGGGGCGTCCGCGCCGCGAATCACCTGCTCGAACAGCCATCCCTTCCGAAGCGGGACCGGTGAGGCGATCAGAAACCCCGTCACTGTCGCTGCCGCGCGCGCCCCAGGGGCAAGCGTCGCGACAAAAACGCGTCGCCCCTCCAGACGATCCAGCGTACGCGGCTCGGCCAGGAAACGCAGGGGCGGCATCCGCCGTGCTGCCAGCCACTCCTCCAGACAGCGGCGAAGTCCCGGGTCGGTGGCAGCGCGAACAGCCCCCCACTCGGTCACCTGAACGCCTTTGCCGCGAACGCGGCGCACCTGCTGACGCAGAGATGCCTGCGCGGCGAAGATCTCGGTCCAGCGCTGGGGGTTCCAGACCGGCTGTGCACCCAGCGCGACCGTGGTATGCGGGGCGGCGCCTGGGGCAGTGCCAGTGCCCAGCGCGTCCTGAAGGCGGCTCGCGGCGCAGAGATAGCAGACGGCATCCCCCGCTTGTCGCGACTCCGCTTCCCACTCCCGGATCACGTCGGCGAGACGCTCCCGCGAGCAGACCGGTGCGCCACCGACCACCCGGACACGGGACGCCTGGTCGCGTACGTACCCGACCACGGCATCGCCCGCGGGAGAGAACCAGTACGCAAAACCGGGGTTCAGAATCTGAAAACAGACCGAGTTCCAGCCATGTGTCAGCACCAGCGCCCGCGCCCTGGCCACAGCGCTGCCGGAAAGCGACGAAACGGGAAACGTTTCGGGGGCATTTGTCGGGGCGGCATCCTTAGGAAAAGCCATGATGCGATGCGGCGGGTAGGGAACCTTTTCGTGCAACACTCACCTTTATACCCGGAGCGATCCGCACTCAAGCCCGATCCATTTCGGGTGCTTCGTACCAGCGACGGATCGGGTACGATAGCGGCAACTCCTTTGTTTGTGAAGGCCGTATGACCTCCTTTCTGCCCGATTCCATCGCCCTCTCGGATTCCGTCCCCCCGCCGCAAAGCCTGGCCCCGAAGATCCGGGATCATTACAATCTGCTGGCCCCGTTCTACTACCTGCTCTGGGGCGAGCATGTCCATCACGGCTACTGGGAAAACGAGGCTGACACCGCTCCGCCCCGGATCGCCCAGGAGCGGATTCTCGGCGAACTCTGGCGGATGGCGGGCTGCCCCTCCCGTGTTCGGCTGCTGGACATTGGCTGCGGTTATGCCGGGCCGATGCTCTGGCTGCATCGCCAAACGCACGTCCGCCGGGCGCTGGGGATCACCATCAGCAGCGTTCAGCAGGCGGTGGCCCAGGCGCGGATCGCGCGGGCGGGCCTGGGACAGCGGGCGCGGATCGTTCTTGCCGATGCCCAGCGGCCGTGGCCGACAGACGACGGCGACTCCTCGCTTGTCTGGTGTTTTGAGATGACGGAGCACCTGGAAGACCGGGCGTTCTGGGCGCAGGAGGCGTTTCGCGCCCTGGAGCCAGGCGGGACCCTATGCCTTGCCGCCTGGCTTGCTGGAGAGCGCACGGACCCGGCGTCCATGCAACTCCGGGAGAGTGTCGCCCGCGACTCGGTGGGCTACCCATTCAGTACCGCTCGGCAGTTCGAGGGCTGGCTCCAGGATGCCGGTTTCCCCCGGGAAGGCATGGAGACGCGGCTAATCACGCCACACGTCGTTCGGACCTGGGAGATCGCCGTGGAGATCGGCGAGCGCGCGTGGATCAAGCGGCTGCGACCGTATATGGGGGAGGATATCGAGGCGTACGTTCGCTCCTTTGCCGACCTTCGGGATGCCTTCGCATCCGGCGCGATGGAGTACGGCCTGTTTGTCGCCCGCAAGCCTTAGTCTTTCCCGCTTCCGCCGACCCGGCGCGGCCGGCAGATTGGTGCACCGCCAGGCCCCCGGCGGAACCCCGTCCTGGAAAACGGTAGAATGGGACCATGACTCATAGCACTGACCCGGATAACGGCCCGACGCACTGGCTTCTGGTCTCGTCGCCGGAAAACTTCGAGGTCTCTCGCGCGCGCGGCTTTGACATCGCGGGAATGAAAAGCCGTCACCGCAAGAAGGCGGAAACCGTCCGGGCGGGCGACACGGTACTGTTTTACTGCGTCGGTTTGAAGGCGATCGCGGGCCTTGCGGAGGTGACCGGGCCGTCTTTTGAAGACGACACCCACCTTTGGGACAGCCGAAAACCCGGCGAAGAGTATCCCTTTCGGTTTCCGATCCGTCCGGTCGCGATCATCGAAAACGCGGCGGATTTCATAACGGTTGAAGATTTTCTGGACGTGCTGGAATATCCCCGGCGCTGGCCCCGCGAGAACTGGACCCTCGCATTTCAGGGGAATGTCCATCGGTTTTCCGGCGAGGACCATGCTATTCTGGCGGGCGCGGTAAAAGATGCCGCAAAGGGTATCAAGTAATCGTGTCCGAAGAAACAGAGGTCTCCCCCGTCGCCCCGTCCGATGCCCCTCCTGTGATCCGTCCGCGCGGGGTCGCTTTCGCTCGTGTCTGGACCACGAATCGCGAGCCGATCTCCCCGGTTGACGTCATAGACGCGCTGTACGCGCGTGGCTTCACCCCGGGTGTCACCAATCTGGAGGCGAGCCTTCCCGCCCTGTCGGAGGTCGGTCTCGCAGATGCCCACTTCGCGGTCAGCGAGGGCGGCTGGCGGTTTGTCAGTCTGTCGTCGTCGCGGGGTTCCGGCTGCGCGGTCACGGTGCGGCCCGCGGACGAGCACGATCTGCCCGACGATTACCTGGCCCGCCGCGCGGTCCACAACCCGCGCCTGGTTTATGTTCTGGAGGCGGGCGGTCCGAGCAACTCGGACCGCGCTCTGACCGAGAATATCGCCGAGTCCATCATGCTGCTTTCGAGCGGTCTGGTGGAGATCGGTGGGCTGGGGGTCAAAGGCAACCGTCCCGCATTGCACAATCGCTCCTGGATCGGCAAGATCAAGGCACTGTGAGCAATATGAGCACCGTGAGCACTGTTCGCGCCGTCGCGCCGCGCAAGATCCACTTCTTTGTCTGTACGAATGAGCGGCCTGAGGGCTCGACGATGCCTTGCTGCGCCGCGCGGGACAGCCGAGCACTGCTGAGGGCATTTCAAGCCGAGCACGCCCGGCGCGGCTACCCACGCGGCGTCAAGGTGTCCGGCTCCACTTGCCTGACCACCTGCCAGTGCGGCCCGACCGTGGTGCTGTATCCCGATGCTCTCTGGTACGGCGGCGTCACCCACGCCGATGTCAGCGAGCTATTCGACACCCATCTGAGCGGCAGCGGCCCCGTCGAACGCCTTCTGCTCCCTGACGATATGCAGGTTTGGTAGCCAGCATCACTTGATGATGGCGTCATGGGCCGCTCATTCATATTGAACTCCGTGGCGGCAAATTCTGGATTGAGTATGATGGCACCGAGGACGGCGTCGCGACCGATCTTTTAGAGGCGGGAATTCCGAAGGATCGCATTGTTCTGGCCTTTCAGCCACCCGGCCGCCATCAGTTTTCTGAGTTCGCGATGGCTTGAAGAAAGTACCCAGAAAGACGTGAATATCCGGTGATAATAGTCGTATGGCGGGGGCGCTAAACGCGGCGCAGCTAAGTCAAATGGACAAGACGCAAAGCCTTTTGCCCACCGTGAATCCAATAACGACTATCATACTTGGTTCTTTTATTGCTAAGAACCAACCGCTGCTGGCGGAACTGAATCGGCGTCCGGAACTGCAGGCCGCGTTGATGAGCGATCAGGGTGTGGCGGTTCGTTCGCTGTCGCCCACGGTTCAGGATTGGGCGAAGCCGCTTCTGGGAGGTCAGATTCCTGTGACGACGCGGCTTCGGATCAAACAGAACGACTACAACGACACACTGCCGCCGACCGCAGCAGACCCTACCCCGATAAAGATGACGGGCCGCCGAATACAGTCTATACTGTTCCTCAAGGAAACACCTGACGCCAGGAGGGAACTTATAACCGCCAGTCTCTACTCTTGGTACGGTCGCCCACGCGACTTTTGAGCGCCAAAAAAGGGACAGGGACGAAGCGCTCCTGCCCCTCTATCGTTGGAAGTTGTGACTACTTCACGGAAACAGCCTTCACCGCCTGAGCGGTTGCAGCGTCGGCTTTTCGGATGATGACCAACTCGTCCGAGGCGCGCTGGAACTTATCGAAGTACTTGCGCATCTCATCGTAGCGCGCGGCGGGCACTTCGCTGCGGAAGTCCTCGCCGCGGGTCGCGACTGTGATCTTGTCCGCACTGGTCGTCACGGTCCGAGTAAACCGCCCCAGGTCACTCTTGACCTCGGTGGGCTTGGGGGCGGAGAACAGACTGTAACCGGTGGGGAGCGTCAACTCCAGAACCGAGTTGCCAAGCCCCGCCTTCTGCTGCATGATCGGGAGCTTGCGCCCCTCTTCTCGGAGCGGCGATGACATCCCGCCGCCGGTCTGCTCCGGGCGCGCCTTGAACAGCAGCAGGTCACCGGACTGCGCGGCCCAGACCGGAAACTCGACCGTCATCGTGATCTTGACTGGCTGATCCTTGTTACCGACATCTGAGACTTTGTAGTCCAGAACCCGGGCGTTGGGGCCGATATTCTGGGCCATCACCTGCATGAAAGGGCGGACCCGGTCCGGAGTCAGGTACGAGAACTGGTTCCGCATGTACAGATCCCACTCGCCGTTGCCCTGCATCTCGATGGTGCCCTTGGCGGAGCCGTCGGGGTTCAGGGCGATTTTTGCGCTCACATCGCGGCGGTTCTCTTCGGCGGTGGCATAGGGAATCGTCTCGAACGCCCCTTTGCCCTCGCGCATCACGAAGGCGTCCGCGCCCCGGTCGCTCGATGGCACCTCGCCCCAGGGAACGACCTGCGCGGTGGCATCCAGCCAGTATTTCTTGCCGCCGATCTCCGCGAGGCAGATGGCATGGTTGAACGCGGACGGCGAGGGCGGGTCCGTGCGGCTGGCCTCGATGGGCTGGACCTTAAGCAGTACGGGATGGGCAGTGATGCCGACATCACGCAGCATGGTGACCAGCAGCGTGGTCATGTCCTTGCAGTCGCCGTACTGGGTGTCGCAGGTAACGGCAGCGGATCGCGGCTGGTAGGCACCCTGCCCGAACTCCAGCGCGACATAGCGGGTCTTTTCCTCCACGTAGTAGAAGATGGCTTTCGCCTTCTCCTCCGGGGTCTTGAGATCCTTGGTCAGCGCGACCGCGCGGGCCTTGACCGTATCGTTGGCAACGGTCCGGTCCTTGGCCATACCGGAGTACCAATCCGCGATGGTCTGCCAGGTCGGCACCGTGGACAGGTGCATCGCGGGGACCACCCGGTCCGCAGGCGGCATCATCGGCTCGATATCAAGCGGCGCGACATTGCGCGCTTCCCAGGTGCGCAGAACAGACTTGCCGCCGTCAGCGGGCGTGGTCTTGGGGCGGACAGTGGTGTTTTTGTACAGTTCGTTCAGTTTCATGCCGGTGGGCATGGTGACCGTCAGGCGCGAAAGCAGGACCGGGTCGGTGCCACTCTGAAAATACCAGTCGCTCCAGAAGCTGCCGGGCATCTTGGACTGTATCTGATTCGTCTCGTACTCGTAATCCAGGATACAGCCTTCCTCGACGGCGGGCATCGAGAACGAGATGACGCGGGCATCGCTGTATTCGCCCTGCTCGTCATTGAGTTCGCGGTCTCGAATGTCCTCCGGGCGCACGTTGACGACGGACCCATCCGGGCGGATGGTTCTCGCCCGCAGCACGGTCACCTTCTCGTAGCCACCCGTGTAGGGGATCTTGACCTCGGACTCCTGCTCGCGGCCCAGCTTGGTAAAGACCTTGACCGCCTGCCGCGTGACCGTGCGCGAGGTGCCATCGGGACGGACGGTGATATCCGCGAGATCCAGCAGGGTCGCTTTGGACGCGTTCGGATAGGCGAGCGAGGACGGCGCGCTGAGGATCAGACTTTTCAGATCGTCGGTACGGACAGATGGGGCGGATCTTACCGTCGGGACGACCGGGGGATCCGGTGCGGCGGCATAGATGCGCGCGCCGGGCAGCAGACTTATCAGACCAGCAGCGGCAGCCGCCGCGAACATCGGTTTCTGTGACACGAACTTTGGTTCTCCCTAGGCAATTATGGCGTTTTCGCGGACGAACCGCAACGCTGCCGTGGAACGAACGCCGTCCGTCCCCACGCATTCTGTTAGATACGGGTCCCCACGCATCAATGTCACAGGGTAGGGTCAAATCATTTCACCGAGAAAACGATTCGCAATGATTTCGGGAGGGCGCTTAGTTACGATGACGCTGCTCGCAGCCGGCGATGTTGGCAAAGCGGTGCGTCACTCGTGCAAAGCGTCTCGAGCAACAGAATCCTGTACCAAATCGTTCTGACCCCGCCGCCGCGAACCGCATCTCTGCTGTTTTGCGGCACACTCTGCGCGATCGCGGGGGCTGCCCTGCTCTCAAATTGCGGAGACAGCCCCCGCAGTCTTCCGCCGGTCCGGAGGGCTGCGGGGGCTGCTCCGAGGAAGGGAGGCCGCACCCAGTGGGGCTTGGGACCGTGTCCGCCATGCGCCCCCGCAATCGAAGAGCCGTGCGAGGTCACTCCGAACCCAAAGGGGCGAAATAAGCCTGAAACGCGGACTTCAAACGGTCCGGGAGCCGTGATGCGGGTCCGAATCAGCGGCCGATTTCCAGAAGGAGGGGATGGTCCGGAACGGCAAGGGTGAACGTTGTTGTCTCCGCCGGGTATTCCCGGAGCGGCAGATCGGTTGTCAGGGGCTGATATAGTCGTGCCCCGCCCGCTGGGGCAGCCAGGGTGACGGTCACGGTCTGCGTCGGGGTTCGGAGATCCTGGCGGGTTAGCGTGTCATAGCTGAACGTATTCTGCCAGAGGAGCAGGTAATGGCGTCCGCTGCGCTTTTGCAGCAGGGTGTATCGAACCCCCGTGGTATCGCCGGACAGCCCGAAAGACAGCGGGCGGGGAGAGAACGCGCCCCCCCGGTCCGAAAGGATCGTGATCAGATTCTTGATCGCCCAGTAGCTGTCACGCGGACGCCCATCGTCGCTCAGCATCCCCCAGGGGTCCAGGGAAAGATTGTAGACATGGGTGCGAGTGATGCCCCGGTTGTAGAAGTCCAGGTAGGTGCGCAGGTGGTACCGGGCCGCCGCCCGCTCCGAGATGCCCGGCTGGCCAGCACGGGTTGGAGAATAGTGGTACCCGGTCTCCGAAACAACGACCGGCTTCTCGGCTCCATATACCGCGCGAACCGACGGCAGCCACTTGGTTTCCATCTGGTCATCAGGGAGCGCGCCACCCGCATATGGATGCAGAGAGATGGCATCGGCCCGCACCGGACCCAGAACCCGCGCGTTTCGGTCCGGGTGCGCCAGGGGTGGGGTCAGCACCTGAAGAGACCGGATGCGCGGGTTGGGGCTGGCGTGGATGGCGTCATACATTTCGTTGGCGAACAGGCTGGCGCCCGCGGGCCAGCCCAGGCCTTTATAGGTGCGCTTGAATCGGGGCCACTCGTTGTCCGGCTCGTTGGTCGGCTCTATCGCCACCACGGAACCAAGCGTCGGCGCAACGACCAGGGAGAGCAGTTCGGCCAGAGAT
This sequence comes from Armatimonadota bacterium, assembly GCA_014380815.1. Lineage (GTDB taxonomy): Bacteria > Armatimonadota > Armatimonadia > Armatimonadales > Armatimonadaceae > JACMJB01. Next base: position 7,323 of record JACMJB010000016.1, on the reverse strand, counting down.
TTGCCCTGCAGCGGCGTAATCACCAGCGTGGAGCGGATACCATGCTTCGTCAGATCGTCCAGGCGGCGGAAAAACTCGGGGTCCGTTCCGCCATCGCGGATGTATCGAATCCCCAGACCGAGCAGCGCGGGACGGACCCGGGTTTCGTAATCCTCGCGGGACAGGTACGACGGGTTGATATGGACGGCGACCCCCATGGACTCGATCAGGCTATCCGACGGGCGCGCCGCCTGTGGCCCCAGTGGCACCTGCCAGGCGGTGCCGGGAAGTGGCGGGCGGGGAACGCCCGGCGAGCGAGCCTCAAACGAGAGACGCAGAACTGGTCGGTTTGCCTCATCCGCACCCGAATGAACCCGGTAGCTTAGGCCGCTCGGCGAACCGGCGCCGTCTGTGGCAGCGGCGCTGAGGCGGACATACAGGTAGCGGGGCGCTGTTGCCTCCGCCGGTGCCGCCGCGGCCTGCAGGTAGGCCACGATCGCCCGTCCGCAGGCCCGCGAGGTCGCGATACGCCCATTTGGGGTTTCTGGGCCTAGAAACCCCTTCTGAAGAAGCACTGGCGCTTCCATGGGCAACGCCGTCGGTATCACCGGGCTGCTTCCGATCCCCACCGCATGAAGGTCCGCTCCCGGAGACGGGCCGCGTCCTTGCCGGTCCGCCAGGGTGATCCAAAGGGACGCCTCCGCCATGCGCTGGCCTGGGCGCGGCGGGGGCAGTCTGAAGGCGAAGACCGCCGTATCCGGCCCGGTCCCGTCCGTCGTTTGAGGCCTCAGACCGATGAACACGGTCCTGATTTTCGGCGCGGACGCCGTTTGTGATGAGGCTGCGCTGCCACTGCCGGTTTCCGGCTCGGCTTCCGCACCGATCAGTGTGGGATAGGCCAGGTAATTCAGCGCTGTTTCCGGCACTGGCGGGGATGCCTGCCCTGGTGCCGCCGCAGCGGCGGCACCGGGGACTAGAGGACAAACGAGGCCCAGCGCAATCAGCTCTGTCAGAACAAGAGCGGTCCTAGTGGTTCTCATCGGCCTAATTATCTTTATCGGAACTGGTCCAGTTCGCGAGCCGAACCTGGCCGGGAGCGGACGATTTAACATGACCATCCGCCCAGAGGAGGTTGGTGACGGCATTGTGTTTGAACAGACCGACCGGGTCTACTTTAGGGTCCAGCCAGTTGACTGAGGCGACCCCGCCGAAATAGGTGGGTGCGCGCGGCACCCCGCTGGTATCCGGCATGCTGTCCCTGCTCGGCCAGCCGGTCACCAGGTCCGTGACCTGACCCTGCGCGCCGTTATAAAACACCCGCGGCCCGAAGCGGTTATCCACCGTGTAGTTTGCGCAGAAGAAGAAGATGGTGCGGCTGGAGTCTACATCAGCATCGGTCGGGACGTTCGGAAGACGGCCAAAAGGGCTTCCGCCGAACGCATTATTGTCGCCACCACGCCCGTAGCAGTTGATGCCATAGGTAAAAATCGCATCAGCGGACTGAAGGGTGAATTTGTTGTGGCTGCCGATCGCAAGCTGTGTCGGGCAGACCCAGACGCCCCGCGTTCTGATGTAGGGGTCCAGAAGCGGCTGAATATCCGCGGTTGTCGGCGCAGCGGAGGTGTTTTGCGTACAGGGGTATGTTCCGTCATAGTCGGTCCCATACTGCTGGATCGAGAGACCGACCTGCCGCAGGTTGCTGAGACAGGTAGTCTGACGGGCCTTCTCACGGGCCTTGGCAAAAACAGGAAAAAGGATCGCAGCGAGGATGGCGATAATGGCGATCACTACCAGGAGTTCGATCAAGGTGAAAGCGGATACGCTCGCGTGTCCGGCAAAGCGGTTGCTCGTGGTGGGCACGCTGTCGCTGCCGCGGAAACGACGGAAGGGCCGGCCTGGTTTAGTGCCGTCTGCTATTAAGTACATCTTCATACTCCTCGATTTTCTTTCGTTAAGGGGTCGCCGCTTCAGGGGCGAGTCTTTTCCTGCAATGGTCAATCTGACGGGAACCGCGGCGTGGAACTCCGTACCATCAGATGGGAGTTCAGAAGAACCTGTCGCGCGGCGTCTTTCTTGCCCTCAGCGAGCTGGAGCAACAGCAGAGCGGCTTCGCGCCCCATCCGCTCGCGCGGCGGACGCAGTGTCGTCAGGTTGTGCGCACGCGCCTCCGGGGAATCGTCGAAGCCGACAACCGCGAAGTCGGCGCCGAGGTGGAACCCCTGGCTCGACGCGGCGGCGATGAACCCCGCGGCGGTCGCATCGTTCGCGGCGATCAACGCGCGAGGGGGGCGTTTCTCCCGCGCTAAAAGGCGCATTCCCGCCTCGAATCCGGACGCACGGTGGTCCCACCGACCAACCCGATCTTCGAAGGCCGGGAGCAGTGCGCGATCCTCCTCTTCCGGGAAGACGCGCAGGGTGCTGGAGGAGGGAGAAGGGCCGCAGCGCAGCGCCTCCAGAGCGCCCGTAATACGCTCGTCTACCCAGGGAGCGCGCAGGGGAGCCAGGAAACACAGATCGGAATAGCCCTGGCCCATCAGATGTGTGGCCGCCTGGTACCCCGCGGTGATGCTGTCGTAGTAGACATTCGCCACCGGAGCGGCAAGCGCGTTCGCGGAGATAATCACGAAAGGCAGACCGGTCGCGGTCAGCAACGGTACGCTTTTTCCGATCTCCTGCGCGGAGGAGGAGATGTCAATCAGCACCAGGGCATCTACCCTGAGAGAAAGAAGATGCGCCACAGCCTCTGCAAGACGAACGGGCAGGCGTCCTGGCTGCCCTCGATTGAAGTAGTGCGTCGCGACGCGCGCTTTGCCGCTGCCCAGTGCCAGTTCGAGACCTGCGGGAATATCGCTCTCCCAGGGATCGTGGGCGTAGGTGTCCAGAGGGTCCGGGTTGAACGACGGCAATACGCCGACCGTGAGAGCGAGGCGCGCCGCCGTCTCCTCCTTGCCGGGGGCCGGGGCTTCGGGGTGAGAGGGGGCCTCTTCCAGGACCACCGCTGTGCGGCGGGCACGATAGCCGAGAAGACGGGCGGCATCCACGACGCGCCGTTCCGTTTCGGAGGTCACCCGAATATTGTTTTTGCCCCCGGAAAGGACGGTAGAGGCTACTCCGGTCGAGACTCCCGCCTGCAGCGCGACCGCTTTCAATGTCACGGAGGCCCGCTGCCGCGCGGCTTCCGGGTTAAGAGTCGCGGATTTTGCATTCACGAACTGATTGTAGCGTGGATCTCCCCCGTTTTTATCATTTTGATAAAAAATATTATCTAATTTATCAAAACGGGGGAGTGCCGGAGAAAGGACCTACGGGTAGATACCGCGCGCCGAGATAGCCTCGGCAACCCGGCCCACGCCAACGATGTAGGCCGCCGTCCGCAGGTCGCACCGATGCTCTTTGGCTGCCTCCTGCACCTGTGCGAAAGCGCGGACCATGATCTGCTCCAGTTTTGCATTGACCTCCGCTTCGGTCCAGAAGAACGACTGCAGACCCTGCACCCACTCGAAGTAGGAGACCGTGACACCGCCCGCGTTCGCCACTACGTCAGGGACGACCGTGACATCGTTCCCGCGCAGGATGATGTCCGCCTGCGGGGTCGTCGGGCCATTCGCGCCCTCGATCACGAACCGCGCCCTGACCGCTGCGGCGTTTTGCGCGGTGATCTGGTTCTGAAGCGCTGCGGGGACAAGAACATCCACGGGCAGTGTCAGCAGGGCATCGGCGGGCATCGGCTCGGATTCAGGAAAACCCACCAGGGAGCCGGTTCTTTTGCTGTAAGCCAGAAGGGCATCAATATCCAATCCGCGCTTGTTCAGGACCGCCCCCTGCACATCGGAAACGGCGACGACCTTCGCCCCCGCCCGGTGGAAAAGCAGGGCCGCGACCGACCCGACATTGCCGAAGCCCTGGACCGCAACACTGGACCCTGAGATTTTCGCTCCCGCGGCCTGGAGTGCCTCGCGGGCCACAGTCACCACGCCGCGACCGGTCGCCTCGATACGCCCCTCGGACCCGCCGATGGCCAGGGGTTTGCCGGTCACGACTGCGGGGACTGTGTGCCCTTTGAGCATCGAATAGGTGTCCATGATCCAGGCCATGATCTGCCCATTCGTGCCCACATCCGGGGCCGGGATGTCCTCGTCGGGGCCGAGCATGATGGCGATCTCCGTCGTATAGCGGCGGGTCAGGTCCTCGAGTTCGGGACGGGTCAGCACCGCAGGATCGCAGACCACGCCACCCTTCGCGCCCCCAAAGGGGATATTGACGACCGCGCACTTGACGGTCATCCAGAAGGCCAGCGCGCGCACCTCATCGAGGCTGGTCTCCGGGTGGAACCGGATTCCTCCCTTAGCGGGACCGCGCGTGAGGTTGTGATGGACCCGGTAGCCGGTGAACATCTTCACCGTCCCATTCTCCATCGAGACCGGAAAGTTTACGGTCAGTTCTCGCTTGGGATGCTTCAGCATCTCGTGGACATCGTGGTTCAGGTTCAGCTTGTCCGCGACAATCGCGAGCTGCTGCCGCGCGATGTCGAAGCTGTTCATGGATTCTATCGGTTTAGACAGGACGGGCTGGCTGGTCATTTCGGTTCTCGTACACCTCTTCGTGCGCGCTGTTATGTTGCTACGTTGTTATGCTGATACTCGGATCGAGCACCACTGCTATTTATTACGACAACGAGCGGGGTCCATTGTTCCATTAGGCACGTTTCCTGCAGTTCTGTCTTCCAGAATGGTCCCTTTGTGGCGTTTAAGCGCTCTCTTTCGCGTGCGATTTTTGATCTAAATGGGAACGATTGGTACCCATTCCCTGTCCCTAGACCCGGCGAACAACTGCTCTCTGCGCAGTGCTCACCAAACAAATTTTCTTGTAGTTCGCAGGATTCCTGCCGGGATGGCGCCTGATCCATTCCGAGCGAGGCCCGCTGCCCCCGGCGGCGCGCCTCGCTGCTGACCCAGCGGCGGCCATCAGGAGGTGGAACAACGGCGAGGCGACTTTTCCAAGCCGCTTCGCCCTTTGTGGGGCGAGCAGAGGGAGGTCCGGCAACATCCGGCGTCTTTGCCCGAATCCCCCGCCTCGCCGCCGCCGAGAACCTTCTTGCTGTATCGAATCGCTGCTGTCGCTATTCTGACCTATCTGCTTGCCTTTGTTTCCGCCTCGCTGCTCTTTATGGCAGCCTTCTTCACCGCCACCGTCGCGGGCGCGATCTTGCCGACAGGAGTCGCCCGCGCCGCCACTGTTCCCGTCCGGCGCCCTGCCGCAGCGGTTCGGAAAGAGGCGGCGATCGTTTCCCCCCTCACGCTCAAAACCGGCGCAAAGCGCCGTGTTTCCGTAGCACTGGGCAGTCCGCGCGGGTGGGACCGCAACCTCAATGCCCGTCCGTCCCGCGGGGCGTACCGGCGCTCTTTCCGGGTGACTGCGACCGCCTACACGCCGATCAATACCCGCATGGAAGGCGGACGCTATACCTTCACCGAGCGCGACGGCAGGGCCGCGCACGGCATTGCCGTAGACCCTGACCTGATTCCAATCGGCTCTCGCCTCTGGATTCCTGGCTATGGGCATGCCATCGCCGATGATACCGGCGGGCGGATTCGGGGGCACCACGTGGATGTTCGCATTCAGGACTATGACCGGATGCTGGATTGGGGCCGCCGGGATGTCCGGATCTACCTGCTTTCGGACGGCTCGGAAAGGCCGAGAAAGCGCCAAAAAGCCAGGGCGAGTCGAGCGAGGGCGAGTCGCCGGACATAAGTAAAACCAAACAGGCCGGACGCAGCAGCGTCCGGCCTGTTTTTGTCTCCCGGCTGGCAGGGCTAGCTCGATTTGGCGGTTTCCGTCAGCTTTCCCTTGAAGTAGTTGATCGTCTCCTTGAGGCCGTCCTCGAGGCTGATCTTGGGTTCCCAGCCCAGCAGTTCCCGTGCCTTGGTGATGTCCGGGCGGCGCTGCTTGGGGTCATCGGCGGTCGGCAGCGGCTCGTAGACGATCTCGGAGGCGGACCCGGTGAGCCGCTTGATCTCCTGGGCGAACTCCAGCATCGTCCGCTCGGTGGGATTCCCGATGTTCACCGGGCCGGAGACGGATTTATCGGTGACCGACAGTTTGAAAATGCCGTCCAGCAGGTCCGAGACATAGCAGAACGAGCGGGTCTGCGTGCCGGTTCCGTAGACCGTGATGGGATCACCGCGCAGTGCCTGACCGACAAAGTTCGGAACGACGCGCCCATCGTTGAGCCGCATGCGCGGACCGTAGGTATTGAAGATCCGAACGATCTTGGTATCCACGCCGTGAAACCGTCGGTATGCCATGGTCATCGCCTCGCCGTAGCGTTTGGCTTCGTCGTAGACCCCCCGCGTCCCGATGGGGTTGACATTGCCCCAGTACTCTTCGGTCTGCGGGTGGACCAGCGGGTCGCCGTACACCTCGGAGGTGGAGGCGATGAGAAACTTTGCCCCCTTGGCCCGCGCGAGACCAAGCGCGCGGTGTGTCCCGATCCCATTGACTTTGAGGATCTGGATCGGCTTGGTCGGGAAATCCACGGGCGACGCGGGCGATGCCATATGGTAGACCAGGTCCAGCGGGCCATCCAGGTACAGGTATTCGGTCACATCGTAGTTGACATAGCGGAACCGCGGCTCATCGAGAAGGTGCGCCAGGTTATCGGTCGAACCGGTGAGGAGGTTATCGAAGGCGACCACTTCGTAACCTTCGGCAAGAAGTCGGTCACACAGATGCGAGCCAAGAAACCCGGCTCCGCCGGTGACAAGCGCGCGCGGCATGGTGGGGGTTATCCTTTCACGGTCGCCGCGCGGTGAATTTCGGGGGTTGGCGACAGACCGTTTCACCCAGGGGCGAAAGAGATAGCAGTGTTGCCCGATTATAACCAGTCGGCGGGGGGAGTGTCAATTCGAGCCAGGGGCGAGGGGGACAAGGGAACGATCGCCAGCGCGGGGTTGAGCTAATTCGGGTTAATTCGGGAGTGTGAGCCTGATCTGCGCGGCTGCACATCGTGCTTTAGCGGCATGAAGTTCCGGTAGATCGTTAAGCTTTAACGCACGATCCAGCGCTTCGATGGCAGCGTTATAGTTCCCATTCTCCTCTGCCAGCTTCGCGAAACTTTCATCGGCATCCAGATAGCGCCGTGGGATGTGGCGCTGCATCGGGTCGGCAAACGCCCAGGTGTGGTCGTACACCCCGCGAAATCGAAAAGTGGGTCGCATCTTCAGATTCTCTGCCACCGCCTCCGTCGCGGCTGGCTCATGCCCCTTGAGGTAAACACGGTCACATATCCCCCAGGGTACCCGTACCATCCCTGCGTCCGCTACCTGGTCGTCGAAGGATTCACGG
>JACMJB010000006.1 GCA_014380815.1 Armatimonadota bacterium | reverse complement strand
GGGGCGTGGCTGACCACTGAGGCCTTGCGGCGAACCCTTCGCGCTCTGGATGGTTTTGAGACATCCGCTACCCTTGCTCGACTCGTGGGCGGTTATCTCAAAGAAACCGAGGACGCCGGACGCCTCGCCCAGTCCGCCCGGGAAGCCGCGCGGGAACAGGGGCGAGGCTTCCTGGTACCGATTCTCGCGGATGCGGCCCGGAGCGGGGATACAGAGGCCGCGAACCTTTTCGTTGGGGCGGCGGGCTGGCTGGCAGCCCAGGTTCGTGCCGCCCTGCGCCGGCTATCGTTCCCGGCGGAGAGTTCCCTTGTCGTCGCGCGGGCGGGGGGATTATGGGAGGTGGGGCCGCTTCTGATTGACCCGTTTGAGCGCGTTCTCCGCCGATGGCACCCGGAAGCGACCGTGATCGCCCCGGATGGATCGCCACTGGTGGGATCACTGCGGCTCGCCCAATCCCTGCTCGCATCGCGTTGACACCCAGCGGCCCGCGCCGTACACTCAGGCTGGCAGTCTGCGAACGTTTAGCTGTCAAACGGAAATGCGTCTGCTCCTGGCAACGCGAATGAGGAGAGCATGGATTCCGACAACTCTGCCCTGAAATGGACTGCCGCCGCAGTCGGCGTTATTTTGGTCTGCTTCTGCCTGGGGTACTACGTGCTTGGCCCGAATGCCCGGCCGGGAACCGGAGTGGCGTCTGAAACCAGATCCGGAAACGGCAGCGGTATTTCCATCGCGGCGAATCGCCCCTCCCCCGGTCCCGATTCAAGCATCGTAATCACCGAAAGAACAGACGAGATCGAGGCCAAGCGAAAGAAGCGGCGGGAGGCCGAGGAAAAGAAGAAGGCCAAAGAAGAAGAGGAGAAGAGGGCAGAGGCGGCGGAGGCGCAGAAGAAGGCAGAGGAGGCCGCCGCGGTAAAAGCGGCTCAGGCAACTCCGACCCCGACTCCGACCCCGGAACCAACCCCGACTCCCGATGAGACGCCCGCCCCAGAAGCGACTCCAAGCGACGGAGACGACCCGGGGACACAGCCCGTCGTCACCCCGACACCCACTCCGGCTCCGGTTTCGAAAACTCTCTACCGGGTGCGTGTCGGCGGCTACGACTCGCAGGACACCGCGCGTAGCGTCGCGACGGAATTAAACGGACGCGGCTACGCGACAAGCGTCGTGACCGATGATTCGGGCGGCAAGACAATCTACCGGATCCAGATCGGAGCCTTCCGAGAAGAAAAAGGGGCCAAAGACGCGCAAAAAGAGCTGAAGTCCAATGGGTATGAGTCATCGGTGATCAAAGGGTAGGGCGGAGCTAGCGGCGGCGAGAGCGAGGATCGAGTGCGTCGCGCAGGCCGTCGCCCAGGAAGTTCAGCGCGAGCACGGTCACCGACAGCACCACGGAGGGCAAGATCAGCAGGCGCGGCGCGGAACGATAGTACTCGAGGGCATCGTTGACCATGCGCCCCCAGGATGGGTACGGACGCTGCACCCCGATGCCCAGGAACGAGAGCGTCGCCTCGGCCAGAATCACGCCCGCGATGTCCACGGTCACTGCCACGAGGATCGGCGAGAGCAGGTTGGGCAGAATGTGTCGGAGCACGATGCGACCGTTCGTCGCGCCCATGGAGCGCGCCGCTTCCACAAACTCCCGCTTCCGCAGCGTCAGCACCTGACCGCGTACCAGCCGCGCAAGCGGGGGCCATCCCGTCACCCCAAGCGCGAGGATCACCAGGCCGATAAACTGCTCCGGTGAGGCGCTCGCGCTTCCGAAGATCCCCAGTAAAAGGATCGCCAGCAGAATATCGGGAAACGCGAGCATGACATCGGTCATACGCATGAGAAGCGTATCCACGATCCCGCCGAAAAAGCCCGCGGTAAGGCCGACCAACAGGCCGACCACCACCACAAAGGCCTCGACAGAGACCGCGACGACGAGGGAGATGCGCGCCCCGTAGATGAGCCGGGAAAGCGTATCGCGGCCCAGTTCGTCGGTCCCCAGACGGTGCAGCGCGGAGGGTCCCTGCTGCCGATCCTCCAGGACCTGCTGGGCAAAAGGGTAGGGGGCAATCACCGGTGCAAAAACCGCGAGGATCACCAGGGCGGCCAAAAAAAGCAGGCTCGCAAAGGCGACCGGGTTCTGACGCAGCCGCGTCCAGGTACCGGGCACCGGAGGCGCAAGTTCTGCCGCCGCCGGTGCCGCCGGCTCGTCCGTGACGCCGCGGGTTTCAGCCAAGGCTTCTTCCTCGCGGGGTGATCCCGCTGCCGCCACCCACCCGGGCGCGCGGGTCCAGGAAGCCGTACAGGATGTCCACCACCAGATTGATCGCGATAAAGGTCGCGGCGAGAAGCAGTGTCAGCCCCTGAATCACCGGGTAATCGCGTGCCTCTATGGAAGCGATAGACTGATCGCCCAGGCCAGGAATATTGAAGAACCTTTCAACAACAAACGATCCGGCGAGAAGGTAACCGAAAGTCGTTCCCGCGACGGTCAGAATCGGTGGAAAGGCGTTTTTGAGCGCGTGTTTGAACAGTACCGCTCCCCCCCCAAGCCCCTTCGCTCGCGCGGTCCGAATGTAATCCTGCCCCAGAACATCGAGCATCGCGGAGCGGGTCAGGCGAGCGATCAGGGCACTGGAACGAGCCGCCAGAACAAACACAGGGAGAACGAAGTACTGCGGCTGAGTCGTGCCGTCCGCGATCGAAAAGCCGGTCACCGGGAGCAGATTGCTCCGCACGGCGAGCAATAGCACCAGAACCGGCCCCAGAACGAACGATGGCACCGCGACCCCGGTCAGAGCGGCCCCCATGGCGATGCGATCCGGCAGGCGGTTTGTATAGACTGCCGCGGCGATCCCCAGCGGAATCCCGACCAGCAGCGATACCAGCAGCGCCAGTGTCGCGAGTATCGCTGTGTTGGGAAAACTGCGCCGGATGAACGCGCTCACCGGCTCCCCGGTAGAATACGACGTTCCCAGGTCGCCCCGCGAAACGATCCCCCAGACATAGTCCCCGTAGCGGACAAATGGCGGACGGTCCAGGCCGAGTTCGTGCCGCACACGCGCCTTCACCTCCGGCGCGGCCCGCTGCCCCAGCTTGATATCCACCGGGTCCGCGGGAGAGAGGTAAGCCGCGAAGAAGACCAGAAACGAGATCGCCAGCAGGGTCGGCAGGGCCAGCGCGATACGAATGGCGATGTAGCGAATCATCCCGGCTATTTTACCGCCGTTGTGGTGTGGGGGAGGTGACTCATCAGAGCATCCCGCAGACCGGTGACGCCGGGGCGCATCTGTTCGACATCGCGCCCATAGGCGACCGGCACCCAGGGGGCATCGTTTACGGCGATCGCGTTCGCCTTCGCGTAGAGCGCCGCGCGCTTCTCGGGGTCGCTTTCGGCATCGCCGCGCCGAAAGAGTACATCGAAGGCGGGAATGTTGTAACCGGTCGCATTTTAGGTCGCATCGGATCGCAGGAGCAGAGAAAGGAAATCCAGCGG
>JACMJB010000109.1 GCA_014380815.1 Armatimonadota bacterium | reverse complement strand
CCCCCGGCCCGGAGGTCACGACCCCCGCCGATGCCCGGATGGCCGCCGCCTATATCCACGATGCCTTTTACTCCCCAGTCGCGCAGGAGCGGAACCGCCCTGCCCGTGTCGCCCTGTCCCGGCTGACGGTGCGTCAGCTCAAAAACTCGGTTTCAGATCTGGTGAACACCTTCCGCCCGCCCCCGTCCCCGGGCGCGGAGCGCGGACTGAGCGCGGAATACTTCAAGGCAAAGCGGTTCCGGGGGGACGACCGTGTTCTCCAGCGCGTTGACCCGGAAGTGCGGTTCGACTTCGGGCAGCAGGGACCGACCGGCGGCGAGTTCAACCCCCACCAGTTCTCGATCCGCTGGGGGGGCAGCGTTGTGGCCCCCGATACCGGTGTTTACGAGTTTGTCGTCCGCACCGAGCATGCCGCTCGCCTCTGGGTGAACGACCGCGATAAGCCGCTCGTGAACGCCTGGGTGAAGTCGGGAAGCGATTCGGTCTTCCGGGGATCGCGATACCTGGTTGGGGGCCGCTCCTATCCGCTGCGACTGGAGTTCACAAAGTCCACTCAGGGCGTGGATGACACCAAGAAACAACAGGGGAAGCCGGTCGAGACGGCGTCGCTTTCGCTGGCCTGGAAGCGGCCAAAGCAAGCGGAGGAGCCGGTTCCCGCCCGCTGCCTGGTGGCCTCGGACTCCCCGGAGACATTCGTGGTCACGACGCCGTTCCCGCCCGATGACCGCAGCATCGGTTACGAGCGGGGCAACTCCATCTCCCGGGAGTGGGACGAGGCCACCACCACGGCAGCGCTGGAGACCGCGGGCTATGTTTCCGACCACCTCCAGGATCTGGCGGGGACCACGAACGATCCGGCGTTGCTGCGGGCCTTCTGCCGGAAGTTCGTGGAGCGCGCCCTGCGCCGCCCGCTCGATGCCAAGACCGAGGCACGCTATGTGACCCGGCAGTTCGCGGTGGCCTCCTCGGATCCCCGGACGGCGGTCAAGCGGGTGGTGCTGCTGACGCTCAAATCGCCGCGCTTTCTGTACCGTGAACTCGGCGCGCAGACGTCCGACCCGTACGATGTCGCCTCGCGGCTCTCGTTCACGCTGTGGGATTCGCTCCCCGATGCCACTTTGCTTGAGGCCGCCGCCTCCGGGGGTCTTGTGACCCGCGCGCAGATCGCGCGGCAGGCGGAGCGGATGGCCATGGACCCGCGCGCCTGGTACAAGCAGCGGGAGTTCTTCCTGCAGTGGCTAAAAGTGGACCAGTATCCGGACCTTGCCAAAGACCCCAAGCGCTTTCCCGGCTTTACACCGACCGTCGCCGCGGACCTCCGGACCTCGCTCGACCTGACACTGGAAAATATCGTCCGAAGCGAGCGCTCGGATTTCCGGGAACTGCTGCTCACCGACAAGCTGTACCTGAACGGTCGTCTCGCGCCCCTCTACGGGGTGCCGCTGGCGAAGGATGCGCCGTTTCAGCCGGTGACACTCGACCCCGCCGCCCGCGCGGGAATCCTGACCCATCCGTACGTGATGGCGAGTTTTTCATACTTTTCCACCAGCAGTCCGATCCACCGGGGCGTTTTGCTCGCCCGCAGCGTTCTGGGGCGGACCCTCGCGCCACCGCCGGACGCCTTCGTGCCGCTCGCCGCGAACCTGCACCCTACTCTGACCACCCGGCAACGGGTGGCCCTGCAGACCAAACCCGCGATGTGCATGTCCTGCCACAGCGTCATCAATCCGCTGGGCTTCAGCCTGGAGCGGTTCGATGCTATCGGAAGGCTGCGTTCCACCGAGAACGGCAGGCCGATCGTCGCCACCGGCAGCTACGAGCCGCGCGAGGGCCAGACGGTCAGGTTTGAGGGCGCGCGCGACCTCGCCCGCTATGTCGCGAGCAGCGAAGAGGCCCAGGCGGCCTTCGTCGAAAAGCTGTTTCAGTTCTCCGTCAAGCAGCCAGTACGGGCATATGGCCCAAAGGCGCTTCCTGGTCTGGAGCAGAGCTTTACGAAAAACCGATACAGTATTCGTCAACTGGTGGCGGAGATCGCCACGGAGTCCGCGCTTCCGAAGGGGGCAGCAAAGGGATAACCATGGCTTTTCATCACTCTCGTCGCCTATTTCTCCGGGATCTCGGCCTCAGCGCGGCGGTTCTTCCTTTTGTCGGAAATCTCTCTTCCCTGGCCGCGCCGGCGGTGGCACGCCGGCGGAAACAGCGGATGATCGTGCTCTTCAGCCCTGATGGCATCATTCCTTCTGCCTTCTGGCCGGACTCCGAGGGAGTGCTGGGGACCCTCAAAGAGAGCCTCAGTCCCCTGGAGCCGTTCAAAAACAAGACCCTGATCTTGAACGGGGTCTGCGACCGGATCCGTGGCGACGGCGACGGTCACATGCGCGGGATTGGCTGCCTTCTGACGGGTGTCGAGCTTTTCCCCGGTAATGTCCAGGGCGGATCGGATACCCCAGCGGGCTGGTCCAGCGGGAT
>JACMJB010000108.1 GCA_014380815.1 Armatimonadota bacterium | reverse complement strand
CTTGCGGATGCCGCCGCGCTGCTGGAGCGGTGGCGCACCGCGCGCCAGACGCTGCTTGCGGAGAACTTTGCCCTCAGTGAAAAGAGCAAGGCCGCCGCCCACGCGGCAGGCGAACAGGTCGAGCAGGCGCAAGCGGCCCGGCTCCGGGCCGCTCGTCTGGAGGCGCAGGCAGAAGCCGTAGGCCAGCGGCTTTTAGAAGAGTATGATCTGCACCCGGAAAGCGCCGTCGCGCTGACAGGCGGCGTTCCGGTGGATCGTGACACCGCCCAGGAAATTTCGCGTCTGCGCCGCGAGATCAAGGGGCTGGGAACCGTCAATGCCGGCGCGATCGAGGAGTACGAGCGGCTGGGGGAGCGCTGGCGATTCCTGACCGAACAGCAGCGTGATCTGGAAGAGGCCAAAGACCGGCTGACGGCAGCGATCGCGGATATTGACGAATCTACACGCGGCGTCTTTCTGGAAACATTCCAGCAGGTCAGCTACGCCTTTTCCCGGCTGTTCTCGCGTCTGTTCGGGGGCGGTTCGACGGAACTGGTGCTGACAAATCCCGACGATCTGTTTGAGACCGGCATTGACATCATCGCGCAGCCACCGGGCAAAAAGCGGCAGAACCTTCTGCTGCTTTCCGGCGGCGAGCGCGCCCTGACCGCGACCGCGCTGCTGTTCGCCTTTCTGGAAGTGCGTCCTGCCCCGTTCTGCGTTCTGGATGAGGTAGACGCCCCCCTCGATGGCGCGAACGTGGAGAAGTTCGCCGACCTGCTCCGCGATTTTGGGGCGGGTTCTCAGTTCATTGTTATCACGCACAACGCGACGACGATGGAGGCCGCGCCGCTTTGGTACGGTATCACGATGCAGGAACCCGGCATTTCGCGCGGCATTTCGATGAAGGTTCCTGAGCCTAACGAGGCTGCCGGACCCGACGCTGAAATAAAATAGTTCGACCGACCGTACCACCGAAAGGACCCCCTCGATGCCCGCTTCTGAAGCCGAACTTCGCCACAATGTTTATCACAACGCCGCCACGGGAGCAACACACAACCCGGTGATGGAGAATCCGGATGCCACGGACGAGGAGTTTGCCGCGAGCGCAAACCGGATACTACAATCGAGTGTCGAACTGATCCGGGTGCTGATCGGCGCGCACCAGGGGGCGGCGGCGGTCGTGGTGCAGAGTGACTGGAGTTCGATCCGAAAATTCTTCTCCCTGTCTGAAAAGTACGGGGACTGGGCCGACTATAAAACCCCCGCGACCGGCTACGGGACGCATGGCTGGCTCCTGCGTCACAACCAGGCAGTGCGAATGACCCAGGCGGAACTGGAGAGCCATCCGGAGTGGAAGAACTTCGGAACGGAGGCCGGGAAGCACCCCCCTATGCGTGGCTGGCTTGCCGCCCCGCTCCTGGATAGCACGGGGGTAAACTGGGGGCTGCTTCAGCTTTCCGATAAGTACGAGGGGGAGTTCACCGAGGCCGACGAGGCGCATTTCGTCTTGTTCGCCGGTCTTGTCTCAGCCAGTCTCGAAGCGACCTGGGAGGTGCGTAACCTGAAAAAGCGCCTCGCCACCCCCTAGCGACGAACGGGTGACGAAAGAACTACCTGCCCGGCCCGGGCAGGTAGTTCTTTGTGTCGGAACGCACGTCATGGTGGTCAGTGTGGTCACGGTCTAGGCAGCGGCGGCGAGGGCGCCGTGGGGATCAATGACGTATTTTTTCGCCGCGCCTTTATCGAAGTTCTGGTAGCCCTCGGGGGCATCCTCCAGCGAGATGACCTCCACATTGACGGCCTTGGCGATCTGGATTTTGTCGTACAGGATCGCGTTCATCAGCTGCCGGTGGTATTTCATGACCGGGCACTGCCCAGTATGAATGGAATGCGACTTCGCCCAGCCCAGCCCGATTCGGATCCCAAGCTGACCGATCTTTGCGTTCTCGTCTACCGCGCCGGGGTCCCCGGTGACGTACAGGCCGGGAATGCCAAGCGCGCCGCCTGCCCGCGTCACCTCCATGATCGCGTTCAAAACCGTGGCGGGGCGCTCCACACCGGTATCCGAGCCGTGCCCGCGCGCTTCAAAGCCGACGCAGTCCACGGAGCAGTCTACCTCCGGAACGCCGACGATCTGCTCGATCAGCTCGGCGAGCGTGGCGGACTGGTTCAGGTCAATCGTTTCGCAGCCAAACGAGCGCGCCTGGGCGAGCCGCTCGGGGATCAGGTCACCGACAAGGACCAGGGCCGCGCCCAGAAGCTGGCACGAGGCGGCGCAGGCAAGACCGACCGGCCCCGCGCCCGCCACATAAACGATGGTGCCGGGTCCGACCCCCGCAGTCACTGCTCCGTGATAGCCGGTCGGGAAGATGTCGGAAAGCAGCGTCAGGTCGCGAAGTTTCGCCATCGCCTGATCCCGGTCTGGGAATTTCAGCAGGTTGAAGTCGGCATAGGGGCACATCACATACTCGGCCTGCCCGCCGACCCATCCGCCCATGTCCACATAGCCGTAGGCCGCGCCGGGCCGGGAAGGGTTGACGTTCAAACAGATACCAGTCCGACCCTCTTTGCAGTTGCGGCAACGCCCACAGGCGATATTGAACGGCACGGAGACAACGTCTCCAACCTGAATGAATTCGACATCGCTGCCCGCCTCGATGACCTCGCCTGTGATCTCATGTCCCAGAACCAGACCCGCCGGGGCGGTGGTGCGTCCCCGGACCATGTGCTGGTCGCTGCCGCAGATATTGGTGGAAAGGATCTTGAGAAGAACCCCATGCTCACACTTGCGCGGGCCGATCGCAAGTTTTGGGTAGTCAATGCTCTGCACCTCAACCTTGCCAGGACCCATATACACGACACCACGATTACTGCCAGCCATCTTGAGCCTCCGTTGCTTTCGGTTCGCGCCGTCCTCGGCGCGGTGCCCTCAGTCTAGCACGGTCAGGAGACAGAAGACAAGGCGGTTCCTGCTGTGTCGCCGGACTCTCGGCCCGGCGCAATAGTCACAATAATGGACTTAGACGCGGGCTGGCGGCTGCCCTCGGCGATGTTGCCAAGCGGCACGAGCGGGTTTGTTTCTGGGAAGTAAGCGGCAGTGCAGCGGCGCGGAATCTCGTACGGGACCGCCTTGAAGCCATAAACGGTGCGCGTTTCTCCCTGGTAGTGGCTGGTGACATCCACTGCCTGCCCGCTCTCGATGTTTGCCTCCCGGAGGTCGTCCGCGTTCACAAAGATCACGCGGCGGCCCCCATGGACTCCTCGGTAACGGTCATCGTTGCCGTAGATCGTCGTGTTGAACTGGTCGTGACTGCGAATCGTCATCAGAAGAAGCTGACCGGGCAGCAGATCGTGCCGGGGAATCGCGTGGACCGTGAAATGCGCCTTTCCCGAAGCGGTCGTGAAGCGGCCCTCGCGTGGCCCGTTCGGCAGATAGAATCCGCCGGGGACGCGGACGCGCCGGTTATACTCCTCGAAGCCCGGCACGACACGCGAAATGGAGTCGCGGATAGAGTCATAGTCCGCAGTCAGGGCATCCCAATCCACCGCGGAGCGGTCGCCGAGAGTCGCCTTCGCGATTCCCGCCACGATCGCCGGCTCGCTGAGAAGCTGCGGACTCGCCGGTTCCAGAACCCCTTTGGAGGCATGAACAACCCCCATCGAATCCTCAACCGTGACAAACTGCTCGCCACCTGCCGAAACGTCGTGCTCGGTCCGGCCCAGGCAGGGCAAGATTAACGCTTCCTCACCTGTCACCAGGTGACCACGGTGCAGCTTCGTCGAAACATGGACAGTCAGTCGGCAGCGGCGCATCGCCTCCGCGGTGAACTCGGTGTCCGGTGTCGCTGAAAGGAAATTACCGCCCATGCCGACAAACACTTTCGCTCGGCCCTCGTGCATCGCCGCCAGCGCCGCGACGGTATCAAAGCCATGATGACGCGGCGGGGCAAATCCGAATTCCCTGCCCAGCGCATCGAGAAACGAATCGGACATCTGCTCCCAGATCCCCATAGTACGGTCGCCCTGAACGTTGCTGTGGCCCCGCACCGGACAGACGCCCGCCCCCTGCCGACCGATCTGCCCACGCAGCAGGCAGAAATTGACCACCTCCTGCACATTCGCGACCCCGTTTCGGTGCTGGGTCAGCCCCATCGCCCAGCAGCAGATCATTCGCTCCGAACCGAGCGCGACCTGCGCGGCCTCCTGGATCTGGTCACGTGTCACGCCACTCTGCTCGGTAATCTCTTCCCAGGAGGTCTGCGCCAGATCGGCGGCATACTCCGCGAAGCCCGCGGTCCGCGCGCGGATGAATGCGTGGTCCAGCAGTGTTCCGCCCGCCTGTTGGTCCTGTTCCAGCATCTCTTTTTGTATCCCCTTGAGCAGCGCGACATCCCCGTTGATGCGCACGGGCAGAAACAGCGATGCGATGGGGGTCCCCTTGCCAAGTACGCCCGTCACCTCCTGCGGGTGCCCAAAGCGCATCAGGCCGGTCTCGATCAGAGGGTTGATACTGACGATCTTGCAGCCGCGCCGCGCCGCCGCCTGAAGCGCGCTCAGCATGCGGGGATGGTTCGTGCCGGGGTTCTGCCCGATCACAAAGATGCTGTCAGCATGGGAGAAATCTTCCAGCGTCACCGTTCCCTTGCCGATCCCGATCGTTTCGGTCAGGCCAAGCCCGCTCGATTCGTGGCACATGTTCGAGCAGTCGGGAAGGTTGTTGGTCCCGAACTGACGTACGAAGAGCTGGTACAGGAACGCGGCCTCGTTGCTGGTGCGGCCCGAAGTGTAAAACACCGCCTCGTCCGGGGAAGTAAGCCGGTTCAGCTCGTCCCCGATAAGCTGGAACGCTTCGCGCCAGGAAACCGGCTCGTAGCGCTCGCTTCCGGCGCGCAGGCGCAGAGGGTGTGTCAATCGCCCCTGCTTGCCCAGCCACCGGTCGCTCTGCTCCGCGAGGTCCGAAACGGTATGAGCAGCAAAAAACTCCGGGGTCACACGGGCGAGGGTTGCCTCCTCGGCAACCGCCTTCGCGCCGTTCTCGCAGAACTCCGCGAAGGACCGGTGACCGTCCGGGTCTGGCCAGGCACACGAGGGGCAATCTACTCCGGTCTTCTGATTCAAAGTCGTGAGCGTTTTGAGGGTCCGCCCCGCGCCCATCTCGCCCAGACCGAAGCGCAGCGTCTGAACGATCGCCTGCATCCCTGCCGCAGTCGTTTCCCGCTCTCCGATGCGGATCTCCCCCAGCGCCTCCTCGGGTGGCTGCGCGCGTGGTGTCTTTCGTTTCGTCATTGGAACTGCTTTCTGATTCAGGCTGGGCGGACTCGCTCCGCCATTGTGTAGATATTAAACCGCCCGCCGCGCACAAAGCCCAGCAGGGTCACCCGGCAGTCGCGCGCGAGCTGCACGGCAAGGCTGGAGGGCGCACCCACGGCGGCAAGGACTGGAACTCCCGCCATCATCGCTTTTTGTACCAGCTCGAAGCTGGCACGCCCGCTGACCAGCAGCAGGCGATCCGTGAGCGGCAGCGCGCCTGCGATCACCTGCGATCCGATCAGCTTATCCACGGCGTTGTGCCGTCCGACATCCTCGCGCAGGACCAGAAGATTTCCGGAAGTGTCGAACAGCGCGGCGGCATGGAGTCCTCCCGTCCGCTCGAAGACCGCCTGCGCCTCGCGGAGCACGACAGGCGCGCGGTGAATGAGATCCGGCTGCCAGCCCGCACCCTCCGTCAGGGTGAAGCGGGAAGAGGTCCGCACGGCCTCGAGCGAAGTCTTGCCACAGACCCCGCAGCTGGACGAGGTATAGACGTGCCGTTCCAGGTTCGGCAGCTCGACGGTCGCCCCCGGCACAAGCTCGGCGCACACGACGTTCTGGTACCCCCCTTCCAGACTTGGAAACCCCAGATGCCGTATCGTTTCGATCTGATCCGGTGCGGTGAGAATACCCTCGGTCCACAGAAAGCCCGCCGCCAGCTCGAAATCCGATTCGTCGCCTGGCCCACCCGGCGTACGCATGGTCACGGAAAGGCGGACTCGCTGGCGCTCGCCCTCCGGCCCGAAGCCGATCCGGATCTCCAACGGCTCCTCGATCGCGAGCGTGTCGGCTTCTGACTCGGCGGGGATCTGGTCGCCGATCACCCGGTAGACGCGGGTAGTGGCGGCACCAAAGGGGGCGGCATTTGCTTCGTCTTCGTCGGGCTGCACCCCTCTTTTATACCCCTTTTGGTCGCGGGGCCGGGGCATACTCGATC
Organism: Armatimonadota bacterium; assembly: GCA_014380815.1. GTDB lineage: Bacteria > Armatimonadota > Armatimonadia > Armatimonadales > Armatimonadaceae > JACMJB01. The sequence goes on along the minus strand of JACMJB010000108.1, from coordinate 14,231 downwards.
ACGGCAGGGAGATCGCCAGACCCTCGAAGGCGACCGTGCAGCGAATCTCGGGGGCATTGGCGCGAAACCATTCCTCGGATTCCCCCTGGAAACGATCCAGTTCGTCGTCGGAGCGGTCGGGGTCATGGTGAAACAGAACAAGATGCTTCACCTGGGCCGCCGCGGCAAGTTCGCGCACCTGCGAAACGACGCTGTGACCCCAGCCGTGCTTCGCGGGCATGTCTGCCTCCGTGTACTGCGCCCCGTGTATCAAGAGGTCCGCGCCCCGGCAAAATTCCGCCATCTCCGCAAAGGTCGTGTGCTGAGTGTCGCTGCCCGCGGGGGGGAAAAGCTCGTTGTCCGGGAAGTAGATCAGGCGCATACCCCGGAGATCGGCACGAAGCCCAAACGCGACACCAGGATGATTCGCGCGAATCCGCTGTACCTGGTACCCCAGGCGCTGCTGCTCGGCGATCTTTTCGGGCGTAAAGCGCAGCAGCTTCGCCCCAGCATCTTCCAGCCGCAAAGGGAATCGTTTGCCGTCCACCTGAGCCAGCAGCAGTTGAAACAGTCCCATCTCCTGTTCCATGCTCGACAGGTAGATCGGGCGGTCCGCCTGGCGCAGGGGGGCGAAGAACGGAAACCCCTGGATATGATCCCAGTGCGTATGGCTGAGAAAGAGAATGATTTCCTTGTCGCTGTGGGCGAGTTCGCGGCTCAGCAGGCGGATTCCCGTTCCCGCATCGAAGATACCGACAGTCGGAGTGCCGTCCGCGTACTCCCCCTCGACGCTGACACAGGAAGTGTTCCCACCGTAGCGAGCCGTGGCCGGTCCGGGGGATGGGATAGAGCCGCGTACCCCCCAGAACCGAACCAGAAATCGTGGCGCCTTGCCGGGCAGGTTTATAGACACACTCGCCTCCGTTGCTACCAGTATTACCTGTCTTCCTGGCTGGAGAGTGGAATACCACCCGGCGATTCCCGTGAATTAATTCACACTCTCGCGGCCTCGCCGCACGGCTCCCGGATCAAAGCCGCGAACCCCGGCCTGTCTGGGCGTTTCTGAGCGCGGAAGAATAAGGGTAAACTAGGCACATGCAGCTTCTTCCGCTTCAGTATGAGCCGATCCTCCGTGCCGCTCTCGCCGAGGACATCGGCGCGGGCGACATCACGACGCTTTCCACCGTCCCCGACGATGCCGAGGCCCGCGCGGTGATGATCGCAAAACAGGACGGGGTCCTGGCCGGGATCGCCGTCGGATGCCGGACTTTTACGCTGCTTGATCCCCATGTCTTCTGGGAGCCGCACGCCGATGATGGCGAGCAGGTCCGCCCCGGTCAGGCGCTTGCGACCCTCACTGGCCCGGCCCGTTCCCTCCTGACCGCGGAGCGGGTCGCTCTGAATATCCTGCAGCGCATGAGCGGCACGGCAACGCTCACTCGCCGATTCGTGGAGGCCATTCACGGCACCAGGGCACGGATCGTAGATACCCGGAAAACGACGCCCGGCCTGCGGACTCTGGAAAAGTATGCGGTTCGGGTGGGCGGCGGTCACAACCATCGCATTGGCCTGTATGATGCGGTTCTGATCAAAGACAACCACCTCGCGGTGGGCGGCGGCGTCCTGGCTGCGGTCCGCAAGGCGCGCGCGGTCGCGCCGCACACGATGCGGGTCGAGGTGGAGTGCAAAACGCTGGCCCAGGTAGACGAAGCGATCGAAAGCGGCGCGGATATTATCCTGCTGGACAACATGGACCTCGAAACGCTCGCGGAGTCGGTGCGCCGCATCAGCGGGCGCGCGCTCACCGAGGCCTCCGGAGGCGTCCGGCTAGAGACCGTGCGCGCGATCGCGGAAACGGGCGTGGACCTGATCAGTGTCGGTGCGCTCACCCACTCCGCGCCCGCCCTGGACCTCTCGCTGGACTTTTCCGTGTGACTTTCGGCAGCCCTCTTTATCGCTATGACACGGTTGGCTCAACGCAGGATGTGGCGCGGGACCTGGCGAGAGCCGGGGAACCACCAGGCACCGTTGTCACCGCGCAGGCGCAGAGAACGGGACGCGGAAGGCGTGGCAAAACCTGGCAGTTTCCGCGCGGCGCGAATGTCTGCCTGACCACGATAGGGCCGGCGGTCCCCCTGGAATCGGCCTGGCAGATCGCGCTCCTCGCCGGGCTTGCCGCTGCCGAGGGGGTACGGGACGCAGCCCCGGAAGCCGCCGTGAAGGTGCGCTTTCCAAACGATGTTTTTCTGGCGGGGGGCAAGCTCGGCGGCATTCTTGTGGAGACGCTCCCCGCCGGGGCGGTGGGATTCGTCATTCCGTTGATCGGTGTCGGCATCAATGTCAAGGCCGATGTGCCCCTGCCCCTGGAGATCGCGCGGAGCGCGGTATCGCTGGAGGCGGGAGTGGGCCGAGTCGTCGAAGTGCGGACTGTCGAGGCGGCGGTTCTGAAACGGCTGGGTGCCCGCTGGGAGGAATGGGAGAACGACGGCTTCGCCGCGACCGCCACCGCATGGAAGCGGCTCGCGGACCCGGACGCCCTCCGCACATTTATCGTCGCCGACAAGCCCCTGCCGTGCCGCGTTCTGGAGATCGCGCCCGGTGGAGAGGTAACGCTGGAAGCGCGCGGCGGTGAGCGCCACCAGATCCTGGCTTCTCAGATCCTGTTCGGCGACGATTGAGGCCTCAATCGAACGTCACGTTTGGGGGTGGCAAAAGGCTCCCCGACGCCCGGCACGCTTCGGCGTAACTGTTGTGCGCGTCCAGGTTCAGCGACAGGCCAGGCGGAAACTGTTCCGGCGACACGCAGATGGGAAGCGGCGGCTTTATTCCCAGGAACGCGATCAGGCCACACAGCCATGCCGCTTCCTCCTCCGAAGCCAGGTGCAGCGCCGCACCGTGCGGAATCAGCGGCAGCATTGTCTCAATCAGCAGCTCCGCGGAGGGATAGCGTCCGCCGCGCCATTGCTGGATCAGCGCCGCCTTCGCCTCCCGGTCATAGATCGGCACAAAATCGTCTCGGTGCCTCCAGGATTTCGTGTTGTACGGAAGATACGCGGCAGTTTCCGATGCCGAGAGAGCGGCATCGAAGGTGATCAGCGCGTGCGGATACCCTTTTATCCGTTTGTCCGCGAGCAGCGGCGTCTTCGCGGTGAACGAGAGATGCACAAACCGGGAGACGCCCAGCCTGCGGTCCCGCTGCGCGGCAGTCGCCCGTGGACGAATCGGCAGACCGCGTGCCTGGAGCGCATCCTGAGAAAACAGAATGCCGCTCGCGAGCAGGTGGGGGACATAGTGCAGCGGAAGGGTATGCCAGAAATGTGTTGGGACAGGCTTCACGTTAACCCGCGGCTCCGTGCAGGACGCTGTCCGGCGGGACGCTACCCACCGCGCCGCCGCACGGGCAGCATGGGGGGAAGCGCTCTCACCGCCGCTACCAGGGCCGAGAACTCCACGCCGAACTCCGCGGCGATCCGAACGAGATTGACCGGCAGACGGTTCTCGCGGCAGTAACGGACCTCCTTGACGGCTTCACGAAGGGCTGCAGCAACGGGTCCCGGCGTCGGCTCCTGCTCGCTCTCCATGGCGCGTCCTTTCTAAACTCCCGTGTCCGCAAGCGTCTTGACCCAGGTGTTTCGGGTGCGGGGGCCGTCGAACTCGGCGAAATAGATGCCCTGCCAGCGGCCCAGCAGAGGGCGACCGTTTTCGATCATCAGCGTCACTGAGGGCCCGGTGAGAATACTCTTGATATGCGAATCCGAATTCCCCTCGCTATGCTCGAACTGGTTCAGAACCGGTTTGGCGCCCTCCGGGATCAAAAGGTCCACAAACCGTTCCACATCCGCGCGAACATCCGGGTCGGCGTTCTCGTTGATACAGACAGCCGCCGTGGTGTGGGGCACGTACACCACGCAAAGCCCACTGCGGACACCGCTTCGGGCAACCGCTTCGGCCACTTCGCGCGTGATTTCGATGAGCTGACTGCGGCGCGCGGTCCGCAGGGTAAGCTCCTGCACTTGATTTTGCATAATCGTTTTGATTATGCCCTATTGTGGCTCAAAACGCTTCGAGGGGCAGAAATCCCGCCCTCTGTTGTCCACGGTCGCACCGGGTTAAAGGAACCGGGACGCCGCCTGTCGAAAAAGGGGTAGGTCGTAAAAGTCCAACGCCCGAAGGGATAGTAACTATGGCGGATAAGAAAGCCCTGATCGTTTGGGGCGGCTGGGACGGGCACCAGCCCCAGCAGGTCGCGGAGATCTTTAACCAAGCGCTGATGGAAAAAGGTTTCTCCGTGGAGGTGGCGGACACGCTCGATGCCTACACCGACGAAGCGAAATTGAAATCTCTGGACCTGATCGTGCCGGTCGTGACCATGAGCAAAATCAGCGGGGACCAATTAAAACCGCTGCTTGCCGCGGTCAAGTCCGGCGTCGGGATCGCGGGCTGTCATGGCGGGATGTGTGACTCGTTCCGCGAGGCCACGGAATATCAGTTCATGACCGGGGGGCAGTGGGTCGCGCACCCCGGCAATGACGGCGTCGAATACACGGTCGAGATCACAGACCCGGACCATTTCATTACCCAGGGCAGTCCCCCGGTCTTTCCGGTCAAGTCCGAGCAGTATTACCTTCATGTGGACCCGGTCGTGCGCGTTCTCGCCACCACCCGATTTCCGATCGCGGACGGCCCGCACGTCAAAAACGGCCCCGTGGACATGCCGACGGTCTGGACGAAATACTACGGCGAAGGTCGCGTGTTCTACACCGCACTGGGTCACCATGCCGACATTGTCGCCCAGCCGGAGGTGCTCGCTCTGTGCACCCGCGGCCTGCTCTGGGCGGCGCGGGCCGAGGCACTGGCGTAGAGAGAGACCCCTCTCCCTTCGCGGGGGAGGGTATCCCAAAATCATCGTGAACTTACCAATCCCTCCGCTTTCCGAGCCGCCAAACTGGGGGCGGCTTCCTATTGCTGAGTGCGCCGAGCCACTGGTTCCGCTGGTGACCGCGGGCCGTCTGCGCATCCGTGCGCTCTATGCGGAGCAGGGGATTCCCGGTGCACCCGCCACGGTCTGGGTGCGGGCGGGCGTTTGGGAGAGGCTGCACCAGGCACTGGCAACGCTGCCGCAAGGCGTTGCGCTGACCGTCTTCGATGGCTACCGCCCCCTTGCGGTCCAGCAGTGGCTCTGGGACGATTTTTCCGCCCGAATCCGCCGGGAGCGCCCCGGTCTTTCAAGAGAGGCGCTCGATGCGGTCGTCCGTCAGTTTGTCGCCCTGCCGCAGGCGGACCCGCTCGCCCCGCCGCCCCACCGGACCGGCGGAGCGGTTGACGTCTACCTCGTGGACACTGCGGCAAATGTGCCCCTTCCAATGGGCACGGACGCCGATGAGGCGGCTCCCGCCTCCGCAACGGGCTGGTTCGAGACCCACCCGCAGGAGCCGTTTACCAGCAACCGACGGCTGCTGTTTCACGCAATGATCGGCGCGGGCTTCGCCAATTATCTCGGCGAGTGGTGGCACTACGAATACGGCAACCAGCGCTGGGCCAACGCCACGGGCGCACCTGCCGCGATCTACGGCATCGCACCGGACCCCGCCGCAAAAAATCTCTGAACCTCTCCCGAAGTTTTTGACACCAAACCGTATCTAAACGGAACGCAAACCCGTTATCCTCTCAACTACCGATGGAAGCAGTGCGCCCGCCCGCTGCTCGCTGCCGCTGCTGAATAGATGGATTCAAGCTGAGGAGACCTCGCGCCATGAGTGCTCTATGTATCGCTGTCGTTGCCGCTCTCGCCGCTCGTTTCCGTGCCCGGACCTGGGCGCTGGTATTCCACTGCGTCGTGCTGACGTTCCTCGCCCCGCGCACGGCCTGGTCGGGAGAGGGTCCCGTGGTGCAGCTCGCCGTTGACTCCGCCATTCTCGGCAGGGGCAGGGAGGGTATCTACCCGCTGACTGCGGAGATCCGCTGCGAGTCCGCGGGACCTGTTGCGGCAGAGATCGTGGTGCGTGTCCCGAACGACCTGCATCAGGAACGAGTCTACCGGCAGAAGCTTATCCTTTCCGGCGGCAATGTGACCGACCGGATATTTCTGTACCCGCAGACTGATGGCGGCACCGAGACGCTGCTCGTCTCGCTGTATGGACCCTTCCGGACAAGAGAGACTGTTCTGAGGACCGGTCCGTTACGTGGCGGTCCGGAGATCTGCCTGATCGGGGATCACGTCGGAAGCCTGAGGCACGAAGGAACCGATGCCGATCTGGGGCAAGCGCAATGGAATTTTCAGGATCATTACCTGGTTCCAGAAAATGCCCCGGATCGTGCCGTGGGCTACAGCCGAATCAAGTTCCTGGTGCTCGGCGACGGCGCGGAGCGATTGAATCCCGCGCAGTGGCGCGCCATCCGGCGATGGGTGACCGGTGGCGGCTCGCTGATCGTGCTGGGAACGCCGTCCGTCGCCCGGTTCGGCAGCAACCCCGACGCCGCCGACCTGTTGCCCGTTCGCCTCGATGTACCTGCTCTGAACACCGCGCACCCCGCGGACTGCCCGGCTCTCCCGCTTCCTGGCCCTATTGACTCCCTGTCCTTCCGTCCTGCGTGCCTTGCGCCAGGAGCGGAGGTGCTCGACGGTCACCGCGACGGCACGGTTCTGGCGCGGCGGTCGCTTGGGGCGGGGGTCGTGCTGTACGCGGGCTTCGACCCGACGAGCGCGGAGTTCCGACAGTGGGAGGGTCTTCCGAAGCTGTGGCAGGGACTGACCAAGCGGGCGGAACCTTTTCTGCGCGCGCAGGAGTGCTACGTCTGGGACTGGGACTGGGAGGAGCGGGAGGCCCGCTCTGCCCACTCAGACGCGGTGGCCCGCGACCCCTTTCAGATTCAGTTCCCCTCCGCGCGCATGGTCCTGAACCTCTTTCTGGCGTACTTCGTTCTGGCGATCCCGGTTACCTTCATCGTGCTGAAGCGGCTGCGGCGGATGAATGCGGCCTGGTTCACCGGACCGCTGCTCGCAGTCGCCTTCGCGGGTGGTCTGTATCTGCTGACCACCCGCATCTATGAGGCGGATCAGAGTTGGCGCACGGGGGGGATGCTGCTGGCGAGCGCGGGATCACCGGAAGCACGCTTTGTCGGGTCCACCGAACTGTTCTTCCCTCGTGCCGGTATCTATTCGATGACATTGCCCGGTGCCGAGCGCCTGGAACAGGGCTATTCGGCCTCTTCGAGCGGCCTGGAAACGGTACATGCCGCAGGCGGCGACGGCGTCACGGTCCCCGGTTACCCCGCCGGTAATCTGGCGTTTCGTCGGCTGTTTCATACGCAGACCGTTTCCCTGGGCAGGGGAATCACTGCGGACCTGCGCATCACAAAAAGCACAAAGGGCGCTTCGGTTTCCGGCGTGATCCACAATGTCTCGGGGCGAACGCTGCGCCGCGCGGTCCTGCTGATCCCTCCGAAAGCGGTTGGGCGGGATCCAGAGGCATTCTCGGTTCTTTTCGCAGCAGTGGGGGATATTGCCCCCGGCGACCACCGCATAACTCGGACCCCCATTCGTTCAGCCAGGGCGAATGGCGATTCCAGTGTGGTTCTTGGCCGCCACTTCCAGAGTCTCTCGTTGGATCGGTTCGTGCGAACCGTCTACAGCAGTGCCGAGAACAATACGGCGCCGATCCATGTCCCTCTGCTACTGGCAGAAACCTCCGGAGAATCGCTTGGGCTGGTAGCGGGCAAGTGGGCGGGCGGGGACCGGTCCGTGGCGATGCTGGTCAGTCTGCCGCCGCTGAGTAACGAGAAGGGAGGCCGCAGATGAACACGGGAAACTCGACTCTGCTTCGCGCTCTGTTTCAGGACAACCCGATGGCCCTCGAAGGGACACGCGTCTGGCGGCGGTTCCTGCGCACCGGGGGGGAGACCGGGCGGGCCGTCAATGTGGTGGTGATCGGCCTTTTTAGCATCCTCTACCTCTGGCTTCTGGGAACGATCCTGCATTACGGCGAGGACTGGAGTGGGGGACTGCTCTATCTGGAAGCCATCCTCCTGACTCTTGCCGTGCCTGCCTCGATGTATGCCGCTGTGTCAGGCGAGCGGGAGCGGCTGACCTGGGACTCGCTCCTGATGACGCGCCTGTCGCCCGGTCAGATCGTGATCGGCAAACTGCTGTGGCGGGTGGCCTTTATCGGCGGCATCCTGCTGTTGTTTCTGCCGCTGCTCCTGCTCTGTCATTTCATGCCTGGCCACGCGCGGCCTGATTCCACCGGTTACGTCGTCCGCGATGCGGATTACACACTGGCGCAGATGGGGTATGCCCAGGCGCTTTTGTTTAGCTGGGCGCTGGCGCTGGCGAGTTTCTGCCTTTGGGTTTCGACGAAAACGAAACGGTCAATCACGACGCTCGCCGTGGCAACCGTTTCGCTGCTCTCCTTCCTGGTCCTTGTTCCAATGCTGACAGCCCTCTTCGGCGGAAAATGCGAATTATTGGCTCGCGACCATGACTACAGCACGAGCTATAGCTACCAGGCTCGTCTGGAGTCCGGCTACGCGCCGCTCGCCGTGCTCAGCACCGGCTTGATCCATCTGAACCCGTTCTACCAGCTTTACAGCCTGAGCTATGAGGACGACCTTTTCAGCACCAGTAGTCTCAAGCAGGATGCCTGGCGCATCTGGGGCTTGAACGATGTCATGCCGCTGATCTACTTTGGGGCGTCCGGGCTGTTCCTGCTGGGAGCGTGGCGGACGCTGCAGACGCTGGAAGCGCCGCGCCGAACGCTGGGCTAAGGGGAGAAAAGGAGAACCGACGGATCATGAACACCCCCCTACTGCAGGCCGAGATCCTGCGAAAAACCTACGGTCCGCTGGTGGCGGTCGAGGGCATCAGCCTGGAGCTACACCCCGGTGACATCTTCGGCTTTATCGGGCCGAACGGCGCGGGAAAGACCACCACGATCAAGATGCTGGCGACCCTGCTGCAGCCGACCAGCGGCACGGCGACGATTGATGGAATTGACCTGATCCGCTATCCGCGCGAAGTACGACCGCTGATCGGCTACATGCCGGATGCCTTCGGGGTCTACGACGACGTCAAAGTCTGGGAGTATCTGGACTTCTTCGCTGCTGCCTACCGGCAAAGCCGCGACGAACGCACCGCGACCGTGGACCGGGTGCTGGAGTTGACCGATCTCACCGAAAAGCGTGATGCCTTCGTGCAGGGGCTTTCGCGCGGAATGCAGCAGCGCCTCTGCCTCGCCAAATGCCTGGTCCACGACCCGAAGGTGCTGCTCCTGGACGAACCCGCATCGGGCCTGGACCCGCGCGCGCGTATCGTGATCAAGGAGCTCATCACACGGCTCGGGCAGATGGGGAAAACCATCATTGTCAGCTCCCATATCCTGCCGGAGCTTTCCGATTTCTGCAACCGCATCGGCATCATGGAGCGAAGCCACCTGCTGATCTCCGGTGATGTCGAAACGATCATCCGCCAGCTCCAGCCGACCCGCCAGCTGCTGATCACGCCGCTGAAAGGCGTTGGTGCCTCCGGCCCCCTGCGCGAAGACCTGGAAGCGATGCCGCAGGTGGAGAAAGCCACGGTCGAAAACGGCGACGATGGCACTGTCCGGGTGGCATTCACCGGCGGGCTGTCCGAGCAAGCGGCCCTGCTGCGGACCCTGATCGAGCGGGGGCATGCCCTCTGCTCGTTCACGGAAAGCGCTATGGACCTGGAAGATGTCTTCCTGCGCGTGACCACGGGAAGGGTGAACTAAATTGATGACGAGCACAGCATTCCCGATCCACGGACGCCTCCGCCTTGCGGCGCTGCGGCAGTCTGTCCGGTCCCTCCTGTTCAACCCGGTCGTGGTGCGCGATCTGCGCGCCCAGATGCGCGGCACTAAGTCCTACTGGTTCCAGGGGGCATATCTGCTGCTGCTGGGTACTCTCGCGGTCACCGGCTACACCCTGTCCACGGGACAAAGCCTGATGCCGAGAAGCGAAGACGCGGCTCGTTCCACGCTCAGTATCGTGGAGGCGCAAAGTCAGCTCCAGGGGTTCTACTACTTCACCTTCGGAACGCTCGCCGCGCTGATCTGCCTGATCGCGCCCGCGCTCACGGCCGCCTCTATCGTCGGGGAGCGGCAGCGGCTTTCTCTGGACCTGCTGGTGACTACGCCGCTGACAGCGGGGGAACTGCTGACCGGAAAGCTGGTCTCGTCCGTGGCGTTTCTGGGACTGCTCCTCACCCTCTCGCTGCCCGCCTCCGCACTGTGCGTCCTGCTGGGTGGTGCTACCCTGGGCGATGTGTTTCGCACCTACCTTCTGCTTGCCATCGGTGGCGTGACCCTGGCAAGCATCGGCCTCTTCTTCTCCTGCGCTGCTCGTACTACCCTGCTTGCCGTCATCTGGTCCTATGTCACGGTCGGCATTGTCGTCTTTGGTACGTTCTGCCTGTTCGGATCTGGCGTACGCGGCGGCAACTTCACGGACCCGGGAGCCGTTTCGCCGTTCACCGCGCTGCTCGCGCTCAACCCGTTTGTCGCCATTCTTCCGCGTGCCGCGCAGTCCGTCCCGTTTGGGGCGTTTGCCGTGCCCGTGTGGGTGCTGACTGCGGGTTTCGCCGCTTTGATCGTGCGGCTGATGATTACCGCGTCGGCGTACCGGTTGGGGGTCTACGGCGGCTCCGCCGCGTCGTCCCTGCGGCGGCAGACGATCTTTCTGCTGGGGCTTCTGGCCCTGGTCGCCAGCCAGGGGATGCTTCAGGCATCCCCTCTCGGCGACGACTCTACCTACGGTTACGGTTACGGTCACGGTATGCGGTTGGGAGGAACTCTTGCAGCCGCGCTGCTGGTCGCGTTTCTCGGAATGACTCCGTTCCTGCCGGGCCTGTTCGTGCCCGCCGCCGCGCCCGAAGACGCCCCGCCCGGCGGAGTGGAGGAGACCGGAGTCTGGGAGACCAACGCAGACAGCCGGGCGTACCGGCTCAGCCGCGTGTTTCGTCCGGTTCACGCGGGGGCACTGCCACTGTTTCACCTGTGCCTGCTGGCGGTCTTCGGGGGAGCGATGACCGGGGCGTTCATTGCTGTGCGAGGGTCCGTCGTCCCGCTGGAGAGATACCTTGAAACAGTGCTGCTGCTGGCTATCACCGCGCTCTACCTGGCGGGGCTGGGCCTTTTGTTCTGGCAGTTAGCACGGCTCGCGGCCTGCCTGGTGCGGCGCGTTTCCGGCGCGCGCGCACTTGCCTTCGGCCTGTTCGCGCTGCTTGCCGCCCTGCCGATCATGGGCCTCGCCCTGATCTCTAACAATTCCCAGAACAGCTCGTGGGAGGACCACATTCTGGGCTGTCTCTGGCTGCTCCGACCGCTCTTCAAGCTGGGACAACCCCAGGAGATCGTCGCTCTTATGGCCTTCCCAACCGCGCAGGCATACGTGCTCGGCGGCATTGTGGGATTGATTCGGGGTATGCTGATACGGAAAGCGGACCGCCGCGCGGCGGGCTGACACGAACCCAGCCGAGGTGTGCCATGTATGTTGTCTGCGTGACCGTGCTGGTGACGCCGGGAAACGGCGAGCGATTCGCGGAGTCGGCGCGAAAAAACCACGAGGGCACCCGGCAGGAGCCGGGTAACCTCCGGTTTGATGTGCTGCGGGCTGCCGCGCCGCCCGCGCCCGGCGACCCGGAGCCGTTCTTCCTCTACGAGGTGTACCGCACCAAAGACGATTTCGCCTCTCACCAGCAGACACCCCATTACCAGGTCTTTCGCGACGAGGTCGCCGGGATCATGGCCACCCCGCGTCAGGGGGTTCATTACCAGTCGCTGTTCCCGGAGCCGTGGAAAGAGGATGCCTGAAGGAATTTTGCGGGCAAAAGAAGGGTTTTCCACGCCCATGGCGAACGAACGAAAGGTACAGCAGTGGCGCGACGACGTGTTTGAGCGACTGAGAACGCTTCGGAGACCGTTCGTGCGCCTTTAGCCTGAGAAAAGAGGACGGTTTCGTGTCATCAAAGGTAAAAATCGGTATTGTTGGCTGTGGCGGAATCGCCAATGGCAAGCACCTTCCCAGCCTGTCCAAGCTGGACAACGTGGAGATAGTCTCTTTCTGCGATGTCGTTGAAGATCGCGCGCACCTGGCGGCTGAAAAATACGGCGTCCCGGGTGCGAAGGTATACAGCGATTACCAGAAACTGCTCGGCGACGGCGGCACGGACGTGATCCACGTTCTCACCCCGAACGCCTCCCATGCACCGATCACGATTGCCGCTTTGGAAGCGGGCAACCATGTGATGTCGGAGAAACCCATCGCCAAAACATCCACCGATGCGCGTGCGATGGTGGAGGCCGCGCAGAAATCCGGCAAGAAGCTGACGGTCGGCTACAACAACCGCTACCGTGCGGACAGTCAGTACCTCAAGCGTCTGTGCGTTCGCGGCGACCTCGGCGAGATCTACTTTGCCAAAGCCCATGCGGTTCGCCGCCGTGCGGTCCCGACCTGGGGGGTGTTCCTGGACGAAGAGCAGCAGGGGGGTGGCCCACTGATTGACATCGGCACCCACGCCCTCGACCTGACACTCTGGCTGATGGACAACTACAAGCCCAAGCTCGTGGTCGGCACCAAGTACCGCAAGCTTGCGGATACCGAAAACGCCGCGAACGCCTTCGGTCCCTGGGACCCCAAGGTGTTTACGGTCGAAGACTCGGCCTTCGGCTTCATCACCATGGAAAACGGCGCGACCATCTTCCTGGAATCCTCCTGGGCACTGAATACCCTGGATGTTGATGAGGCGAAATCTACGCTCTGCGGCACCAAGGGCGGCGCGGATATGAAGGGCGGACTGCGGATCAACGGCGAGGATATGAGCCGTCTCTATCAGCACAACGTGGACCTGAACGCTGGTGGCGTGGCTTTCTACTCCGGCAAGACCGAGAACGACGCCACTCTCGAAGCCCGCCTGTGGATTGATGCCATCGTCAACGACAAAGACCCGGTCGTTCTGCCACAGCAGGCCTATATCGTCTCCCTGCTTCTGGAGGCGATCTACGAGTCCGCCCGAACCGGCGAAGCCGTCAAGCTGTAGCCGCGTCAACCGCGGAGCGGATCAAAAACACCCTCTGGATCAACTGATTCAGAGGGTGTTTCTGTGGCTATCCGGGACTGGTAAGTTTCTCGTCAAAGACGTCCTCGGTGTCCGCAGCGGACATGCGGCTTGCCTGCAGCAGCGTCTCCAGTGACTCCAGCAGGCGTCCCCGCTCCTCGGAGGTGAGATGCGCGAGTGCCCGCCGTGCGCCGCTCTGGCGGAAATGTCGGCGCGACCGAAGCAGCGAGAAGCCCTTCTCTGTCAGGCGCAGATGGCGTGCCCGCCGGTCATGCTCGCCGTTCGCCTCCGAAGCGGGTACCCGCTCCACCATGCCCGCCTTCTCCAGGCGGTCCGCGATCTGTGTCACGGCGCTGACCGATATGTGCAGTTCGTCCGCGACCTGGGACATTGTCGGGTTTTCCAGGGTCAGCAGCAGCGAGCACACGCGAAGCTGGGCGATCGGCATGTCGGCGAGCGGATGGGTAGGAGCGACCGTGAACAGGCGCTGAGCGATCGCTGGCATCACGGTCTCCAGATGCGCCGCCTGGGCAGCGATGGTGTCCCTATCTGCCGACTCCTCTTCCGGTTCTGTTCCCATCAGTCAATCAGCTCCTTCTCGCGGCGGGCCGGGCCGGGGGGCGTCCCTTCGCGCCGCGGCGCACGCTCGACGGATTCGACCGAAGGAATGACCATCGGGGCGCGGGCCAGGTCCTGCTGGTCGCCACCGCGAAGCCGCCGCGCCAGATCATCGAACAGTGTATACAGGCACGGCACGACAAACAGTGTCAGAATCGTTGAGGTGGTGAGACCGCCGACGATCGTGGTCGCGAGCGGCGCCTGCGTTTCCGAGCCTTCGCCCAGCCCCAGCGCGAGCGGCAGCATCCCAAAGCCCGCCGCGAGACTGGTCATCAGGATCGGACGGAGCCGGGTCGGGCTTGCCTCCAGCACCGCGTCATCACGACTGCGGCCTCGTTCCCGCAGGAGGTTGGTGTAGTCAATCAGCAGGATCCCGTTCTTGACGACAATCCCCACCAGTAGCAGCAGCCCGATGAAAGCGGTCAGGCCGAAGGCGCGTCCGGTGAGAAACAGGGCGAGCACAACGCCGATGATCGCGAGCGGCACCGAGACCAGAATGGTCAGCGGATGAACGAACGACTCGAACTGTGAAGCGAGCAGCATGTAGATCAGTGCGATGGCAAGG
>JACMJB010000107.1 GCA_014380815.1 Armatimonadota bacterium | reverse complement strand
GGATCGCGGCGGGGGGCGGGATCGAGGACGGGGAGGCGGTGCTGGACCTTCTGGCGAGCCGTCCGGCCACGATGCGGCACGTTTCCTACCAGCTGTGTCAGCGTCTGGTCGCCGACGAGCCGCCGACCGCGCTCGTGGACAAGTGCGTCGAGACATGGAAGAAAACGGACGGGGATATCCGCGAGGTCGTTCGCACCATCCTAAGCGCACCGGAGTTCAACTCGCGGGTGGCCTATCGTCAGAAGATCAAGTCGCCGTTTGAGTACGCCGTCTCCGCTGCCCGAAGGGTCGGGGCGAGCTACTCCATGGTGGCCTCCCAGGGCCAGGGACGGCGGCGGCAGGGCACGATGTTCGGAGTCCAGGCGAAAGCAGGACAGGGCTACAGCGGCAACGCGAGCGTGCAGTACCTGCCCGGCCAAGTCGCCGTGATGGGACAGCCGTTGTTCCAGCATCAGGCCCCGACCGGCTACCCGGAAGACTCGCGAAAATGGGTGTCCTCTGGCGCACTGATCTCGCGGCTGAACTTTTCGCTCGCGCTGACCCAGGGCCGGATCAGCGATCTCGATCTGAGCGGAATGCGGGAAACGCTGCTCGCTGGCGGCTCGGACCTCCCGCCGACCCAGTATGTAACTCGGCTTGCGGACACGCTGCTGAGCGGCGATGTTTCTCCCGCCACCCGTGCGACCCTGCTTAAAGAAGCCAAGGCACTGACCGAGAACCGGTCCGCGGTCGCCTCGGCGGGGCAGGTCACGCCCGCACCAGTCGGCACGGACCCGGAAACCGCGCGTAAGCTGGTCGCGCTGGTGCTTGGCTCCCCGGAGTTCCAGCGGCGGTGATTTTGATCGGGCCGTGATCGCCTTCAAACGGGTCGTTCACGGCCCGATCAGAACGGAAAATCTAACTATGAACATTTCACGTCGAATCTTTGTCAAGCACGGTGGCCTTGCCATCGCCTCGGTCGGGCTTGCGCCGGTCCTCGGCCCCGCCTTCCTGAGAAGAGCGGTCTTCGGCGCGGAGCCGACCAGCCAGCAAAAGAAAAAGACCCTGATCTGCTGCTTCCAGCGCGGGGCCGCCGACGGCCTCTCGATGGTGGTACCGCACGGTGACCCCGACCTCTACAAGCTGCGCCCGGAGATCGCGATCGCGCGCCCCCAGGCAGGAAAGACCGGCACCACGGCACTGGACCTCGATGGGTTCTTTGGGCTGCACCCGGCCCTTGCACCGTTCCTGCCGATCTACAAAAGCGGACATCTGGCGATCGTCCATGCCGCTGGTTCGCCGGATGCTACCCGGTCGCACTTCGACGCCCAGGACTACATGGAGTCCGGCGCTCCCGGCAATAAATCGGTCGCCGATGGATGGATGTCCCGCGTGGTACTAGCCTGTCCGGAGGATCGCGCGAAACTTGCCGCCAGCCCGTTCCGGGCCGTCGCACTGGGCGGCGGAATGCCCCGCAGCCTGCAGGGGGACGTGGGCGCGCTGGCGATTCCCGACCTTCGCACCTTCGGCATCGCGGATGGCGGCGGGGGAGCGGGGCGAGGCAAGCGCCCCGGTCGCGGTGGCGAAGATGCGATGATGGCCGCGGCGATGGCGACCCGGCCCACCAGCGCCGCGGCGGGATTCGAAACGCTGTACGATGATGCCGTCGGCGATGTGCTGCACGGAACTGGCAAGGAAAGCTTCGAGGCCATCAAGACGCTGCGCTCCATCAAGCCCGGCGCTTACATCCCGGCAAACGGAGCGCAGTATCCCAATACAAACTTCGGGCGCTCCCTTCAGCAGATTGCGCAGCTAATCAAATCAGATGTCGGGGTGGAGGTCGCATTCGCGGACATGGGTGGCTGGGACACGCACATCAACCAGGGCGCGGCACAGGGTCAGCTTGCCTTGCGGCTCGGCGAATTCGGCAAAGGGATCGCCGCGCTGTACCAGGACCTTGGCGACCGTATGAGCGATGTGGCGATCCTGACCATGAGTGAGTTCGGACGAACCGCGCGTCAGAACGGCAACGCGGGCACGGACCATGGGCACGCCACCTGCTTCTTCGTGCTGGGCGGCGATGTGAACGGCGGCAAAGTACTGGGTAAGTGGCCGGGGTTGGCGCCGGAGCAGCTCAACGAGAACCGTGATCTGGCCCTGACTACAGATTTCCGGTCCGTCTTCGGCGAAGTCGCTCTGCGGCATCTGGGCGCAAAGGGGCTGGAACGCGTCTTTCCCGGCTTCAAGGGCAACCCTGCTGACTTCCGAGGCGTGATCCGAACCACCTAACTGATCTAACCCCCGAAACCCGAAACCGCGCTTGCTTGGTGTCTGCCAGGTTAGCGCGGTTTTATTTTTTGCGCCTCTCAGTATTTAAGGATGATTTCAGGGTGCCTTGCTAGACTGCTGGTGTCGCTCCACTTGGGGAGCGCCCGACCAGCCAGGCGGTATCGGACTGCTCGTAGATCCCGCGATCACCTACGGACAGAACCGGTTCGCGGTGGGGAGCGCGCTCACAAGCTTCCCGTCAGAAACGGACCCCCTGTCCGAACCGGGCTTCTTCGGACCGAACTTCCAGTTTCGCACGACGGCCGCCCCCGCCGCCTCCAGCCTCCCGCTGATGGCGATGGGCGGCATGGGTCTCCTCGGCATCGCCCTCAAACGCCGAAGATACGCCGCAT
>JACMJB010000106.1 GCA_014380815.1 Armatimonadota bacterium | reverse complement strand
GAGCCTGTATCAGCCTTCCGGACCCGCACTCCGCGAGCGCGGCGGGTATGAGGGCAAAGTCCTGGAAACAAGTCCGTATGATCGGATCAAGGACCATCGCGGCGCGCTGGGGTGGGCCGCGCTAGGAGCCACTCTTCTCGCGGCGGTCTTGCTCGCGCCGAGCAGTTCGAAGCAACCGTAGTGGCGCAGGGAAGCGTTGCGGTTTCCGGCGGGGAGTCCCGTCGGAAACCGCGATGCCTCACCCTTTAGATTGAAATAACCCTCGTAGTTGTGCTACCCTTGACATACCAAACAAGCGCGAGCTTGAACCGAGGGGGGTATCGAATGTCACAGACTCAGGAAGCCAGCAACGCCGCCGCCGCGTCCTCACCGCAGCCGGTTCGGGTCGGTATTATCGGGGCGGGCGGTATGGCTCGTTCGCACATGCGGCAGCTGCTTAACATTCCCGGCGTTTCCATCACCGCGCTCTGCGATACGAATCCTGCCGCCTTCGAAAAGTCCAAAGCGCAGCACCCGGAACCATTCGCGGACGTTTTCACCACGGCGGACCACCGCGAACTTCTGGCGAAGGACGACGTGGACGCCGTGGTGGTCGCGACACCGCACACGCTTCACATCGTGCATGGCAGGGACGCCGTTGAGGCCGGAAAGCATATCTTGATGGAGAAGCCGATGGTCTGCACGGTCTCCGATGCCCACTCCCTTCTCGCGCGTCTGGAAGCCTACGACAAGATCTTCGCGCTCGCCTATCAGCGTCACGCCATGAGCCAGTTCCGGCATATGCAGCAGACCATCGCGAGCGGCGAACTGGGTGCGGTGACGTTTATCTCCGCGCTACAGTGCCAAAGCTGGAAGAGAGGAACGGCGGGAAGCTGGCGGCAGGTCCTCTCGCTGTCAGGCGGCGGGCAGATCAATGATTCCGGCTCGCACCTGCTGGATGTTTTGCTCTGGATGACCGGGCTGACGGTCGCCGAGGTCTCCGCGTTCATAGATAATCGAGAGACCCCGGTGGACATCAACAGTGCGCTCGCCTTCCGGTCCACGAGCGGGGCGCAGGGCAACATCAGCATCGTCGGCGAGTCGGTGGCCTCCTGGCACGAGGACATCACGATCTGGTGCGAGAGGGGGGCCTTTTTCTATCGGAACGGGTCCCTGGAGTTTTGCGATGCCGAGGGCAAGCGCACCAAGCTCGAAGCGGACGCGCTGCCGTCCGGGGAGAATATTGACGAGAATTTTATCCGCGCCATTCGGGGCGAGGGCAAAATCGCCGCGCCGCCGCTCTGCGGCCTGCGTACCATCGAACTGACGGAGGCTGCCTGGCGTTCCGGGGCCGATGGCGGCAGGCCGATAAAGATGAACTGAAGCCCTTTCGAGATCCGGTGCGAGATAGGGTAAGGGCCTTAGAGCGGCCCACCCTATAACCCGCTTTTGATCACCGCGACCGCCTCCAAGTCCAGGTTGGGAACGCGGGGGCCAAGGTGAGCCACCACCTGCGCGGCGGCATAAGCGGCGATGCGGCCCGAAACTGGGAGCGGTAGATTCTGGGTCAGGCCATAAAGCAGACCCGCGGCGTACATGTCGCCCGCGCCAGTGGTGTCTATTGCTTTGACCGGGTAGATGGGGATCTCATAGACCTGTCCGTCTTGCTGGAGCAGCGAGCCGTCTTTGTCCTGGGTGACGGCGGCGACCCCTCCGGTTCCGAGCATCGCGGCAAGGGCAGCAAGCGCGGCGCGGGGTGTCGCCTCGTCCGTCAGGCCGACAGCCTCCTCAGCATTCGCGAAGACGACATCGGCGTAGTCGCGCACGATCCGCAGGAAATCCTCCTTATGCCGCCCGACGCAGAACGGGTCCGAAAGGCTGAAGGCGACTTTGACCCCGGCTTTGACCGCTGCCTCCATCGCCTGGACGACCGTTTCTTTCTGAGTTTCCGTATCCCACAGGTACCCGGTCACATAGAGATAGCGGCTGGCGGCGAGATCGTCGAGGTTGACATCTTCCGGGCGAAGCTCGCGGGCCATCCCAAGATAGGTACACATGGTCCGCTGGGCATCAGGCGTAATCAAGATCAGGGAGATCCCTGTGTCACCATCCCCGACCCCCAGATTCGGCTGCACGCCCTCGGCGGCAAGGCCGTTTCGGTAACCGATGCCGTGTTCATCCGGCCCGACACGGCTGGTGAAACACGCTGTGCCGCCAAGCTGTGCGACCCCCATCGCGGTGTTTGCGCCGGATCCGCCCGCACCCGTGTTAACGATGTGCGCATAGACTTCGGGCACGATTGCCCGCTGTTCCGCCTCGGAGAGGAGCATCATGCCCCCCTTCGAGAGCGAAAGCGCGGTGAGGGTCTCGTCCTTGACTTCAGCCTGAATATCGAATAGGGCATTGCACATCCCGAAGACGTCATATTTTTTGAGGGTCATCGTCCGGCTTTCTGCGCGGGGCGGTTTACCGAGGTGACCGGCGGAAAGTAGACTGCTGCCACCCCCGGGTTCCCGATACGGTCAATGGGGGTGATGGCGACCGCATCGGCGGTCGGTGGAACTGCAAAGCTGGTCGCATCGCTCATTCGGAGGTCCGCGAACGCCCAGTTTTTGCCGGCGGTCCGCGTCTGGACAACCCACTTCAGCGGAGCAGAGCCGCCTTTGCCCCGCCTCCAGG
Organism: Armatimonadota bacterium; assembly: GCA_014380815.1. Lineage (GTDB taxonomy): Bacteria > Armatimonadota > Armatimonadia > Armatimonadales > Armatimonadaceae > JACMJB01. The sequence continues at coordinate 3,892 of JACMJB010000106.1, read as the reverse complement.
AGAGCAGCAGCGGCCCGGTGGCGGAAGCACGGGCGGAAAGACTGGTCGCCGACGAGGACCGCTCCTTGCTCATCCAGGGAGAAGCGGGCAGGGGGGCTGGCTGTGCGTAAACCCCCTGTTTGAGCGTCTGCGTGATCGCCGGTGATCGGAGCATTCCGGCGCTGAAATGAACCGCGCCGTCCGCTCCCGCCATCCCGCGCGTGATTCGTATCTGATAGGCAATCTCCTCAGCGGGCCAGGGCGTGCTCGCCGAGGTGCCCGGCTGGGCGCGGCTGGTGTACAGTCCGGCCCAGATATGGCGGTTCTGGGGATTCTGACCGATCCACCAGGAGAGCAGCACGGGAAAGCTCTGCGGTGTCTGTTCGATCTTCCAGTAAAGCTGTGGGACCAGGTAATCTACCCAGCCTTCGGTGAGCCACTTTTTGGCGTCGGCGTACAGTTCCTCGTAGGAGTCGAAGCCCTTGATCTGGGCGGGATTGCCGGGCCGCCAGATCCCGAAGGGACTGATGCCGAACTTCACGAAAGGCTTGACGGCTTTGATGCCTGCCGCGAGCCGCTGCACCAGGATATCCACCTGAGCACGCCGCCAGTCGCTGCGGGAGAGCATCCCGCCACCCTGCACATACCGGTTCCAGGCGGGGTCGTCGGGAAACGGGATGTTCTTCTTTGCCGCGTCCTGTTCGGGGTAGGGATAGAAATAGTCGTCGAGGTGGACGCCATCAATGTCGTAGCGCTTCACCACATCGAGCACCACCTTAACGGTCAGATCCTGCGTGGCGGGTTCGGTGGGATCAAGCCACAACTGCTTGCCGTAAGGCTTGGCAAGGTCGGGCCGAGTGCGGCTGATATGGCTGGCAGCGGCTTCGCCCTTTGTCCCCGCGGGGCGGACCCGGTACGGATTGAACCAGGCGTGCAGCTCCAGGCCCCGCTTGTGGGCCTCCCCAACCGCGAACGCGAGCGGGTCGTAGCCAGGGTCTTTGCCCTGCTGCCCGGAAAGGTACTCGGACCACGGCTCATAGGGTGAGGCATACAGCGCATCGCAGGCCGGGCGCACCTGAAACACGAACGCGTTCAGGTTGAGCCGCCTGGCCTGGTCCAGCAGGCCCAGCAGCTCTCCCTTTTGCTGGTCGGCGGAAAGGCCGGGCCGGGAGGGCCAGTCAATATTCCCCACCGTTGCCACCCAGACCCCCCGAAATTCCCCGCGTGGAACGGGCGGCACATTCGGATCGGGCACCGGGGAGATCGGCTGCGAGCGGGCGGTTCCCCAGCCGAGCAGCGCCACGAGCAAAAGGGGAAAGCCGAGAAGAAAGCGTTTTTTCACGCTCAACCATACCGCACCTGGAGCGGATTTCGCTACCCCGCTATGCCTTCCTCCCGGATCCGCTTCCAGCCCTCCGCCAGTCTGTTGCCGGTCTGCCACGGTTCCACGATTACAAAGCAGCGTAATACCCTAAGGACGCGGCGTTTGACAGGCGGGAAGGGTTCGTCTTATACTCGTGCCGTTCGATTGCCTGCAACTCATTAGACTCAATCTGCCGCACCTGCTGCTGGAGGAATGCTGTCCCATGCCCACATCTTCACTGCTCCCGAAGGGTTCCCGTCGCCTCGTTCTGACGGCGAGAGCATCCCTGCTGACACTCGCGCTCACGCTTCCCCTGGTGGCTCAGACCGCCCGAACCGCCCAGGCCCAGACGACCCCGATCCTGGTGACGACGCTGGCTCTGCCCGGAAATACCCTGGACCGGACCGTTTCCCCGACCGACGCGGGGGACAATCGGTTCGGCTTTTTTTCTGACCTCCACTACGACCGCGCCAACAATGTCTATTATGCACTCGGCGACCGCGGGCCGGGGGGCGGGGTCCTGAATTACGAGACGCGCGTTCAGAAGTTCACGGTGGATGTCAACTCGGTGACCGGCGCGATCAGCAGCTTCGCCGTCACCGACACGATCCGTTTCAAGGACGCATCCGGGAATGCCTTCAACGGTCTGAATCCGCAGATTTTGAACGGTAGTTCCGCGAACCTGGGCAGCAGCCTCGATCCTGAAGGATTTGTCGTCGGCGCAAACGGCAATTTTTTCGTCTCCGATGAGTATGGACCGTCGGTATACGAGTTCACCGCCACCGGCGCTTACGTCCGCGCGTTTATCCCCCCGCCCAACCTGGTTCCCCAGAACGCGGGCGGCCCGAACTATGTGGAGGGCCGACCGGTCATCACCAGCGGACGGCAGGACAATCGGGGTTTCGAGGGGCTGACTATCTCTCCCGACGGCAAGACGCTGTATGCCATTCTCCAGGACCCGCTCGTCAACGAGGGAAGCCAGAACGATGGTCGCCGCAGCACAAACCTGCGTATCATCGCCTACGATGTGGAGACCGGAAACCAGAAGTCACAGTACGTTTACCAACTGGAATCCATCGCCACGATCAACGACCGGATCCCCGGAACGAGCAACGACTTCAGTGCGACCAACCAGGGGCGGAGCATCGGTGTCAGCTCGATCACGGCGATCAGTGATACCAAGTTCCTGGTGATCGAGCGGGACAATCGGGGGCTGGGGGTGGACAATCCCCTTGCCACCACCGACCCTGCAAGCGCGAATGTCGGCACCAAGCGGATCTATCTGATTGATATCAGCGGCGCGACTGATGTGAAAGAGATTAGCCTCGCGAACACGAACACTCTGCCGGTCGGCGTCACCGCCGTCCAGAAGCAGCTGTATCTCGATGTTCAGGCGGCGCTCGTTCAGGCGGGCCTGATCATTCCGGAAAAGCTGGAAGGGCTGGCGATCGGGCCACAGCTTGCGGACGGCACCTTTGCCATCCTGCTTGGCACCGATAACGACTTCAGCGTCACCCAAAGCGGCACCGGCACCCAGTTCGATGTGTACACCAACCAGAACGGCGGCACGGTTCAGGTGCCGATCGGCACGACCGCCGGGGTACCCGCCGGTTACACGCTGATCCCGGGATACCTGTACTCGTTCAAGGCCGATATCAATGCGGTCGCGGCACCCGAGCCGGGGACACTGGCACTCGCTCTTGCGGGAGGGCTGCCGCTCGCGGGCCTCGCGGTGCGGCGTCGCCGTCGCGGCGCGGCAACGGGCAAGATCAGGTAGTTTCCCATTCCCAAACACGGGGCCGACGCGCAGTGCGCGTCGGCCCCGGTTTTTTTGATACCGCGGACCCAGTGACTCTTACATCGGGGCCGGGGCGGGGGCGGGAGGATTCTCCACCGGCGGATCTGCCGCCGGTGGAGTGACCGGTGGCTCCTCTGGTGGCGGTGCGGGCGCGGCACCGGCAGGGGCGATCAGCACGGCGTTGATGCTGTGAATCACGCCGTTATCCGCTGCGAGATCGGCACTCAAGATCCCCGCGCCGCCCACCGTGGGGGTGCCTCGGTCCAGCGGCCCGATCCGAAGCGTGGTTCCCGCGAGCGTGTTCAGGGTCGCGCCCTCTTTGAGCTTTAACAGGTCCGCCTTGGTCAGCCGCCCGATCACGATATGCTTCTTGAGAAGCGTTGTCAGCGCGGTCTTGTTTTCGGGCTTCAGCAGATTCTCGAGTGCCCCGTTGGGCAGCCGGGCGAAGGCCGAGTTGACCGGGGCAAAGAGGGTATAAGGGCCTGTGTCTTTGCCGCTCAGGGATTCCACCAGACCTGCCGCTTTGATCGCCGATACCAGAGTCGAGAGTCGGCTCTCGCGCGAGGCCACCTGAATCCGGTCATTCCCCGGCGCGGCGGGCGGGGGGGGCGGAGCATTCGGGTCGTTCGGTGCAGGTGGTGGAGGTGGTGGAGGCGGGGCATTCGGGTCCACGGGAGGCGGCGCGGGCACTGGGGGAGCATTCGGGTCTGTCGGCGGAGCGTTTGGAGGTACAGGAGCGTTCGGGTCTACCG
>JACMJB010000105.1 GCA_014380815.1 Armatimonadota bacterium | reverse complement strand
GCTCTGGGGTCCACCTCAATGGTGGTGATGATCAGCGGCCCGCCGACCGCTCCCTGCGGAAGCACCATCTGGAGCAGTCGTACCCCCTTCGCGATGGGTTTTGCACTGTACACCGGCGCGATCCCGGCGGGCATCGGTGCAGGGGGCGAGGGCACCTGCGCCGGGGACGATGCGGGCAGCAAAGCGGCAGCGACAAAAGATGCCGCGGCAAGAGGTGATAACCACGGGGAAGAACGGCGCATGCGGGGAGCTATCTCCTGGTGATCTCCTGCGGCAGGATAAACGTGTCCGGCAGCGGCTCGCTGTCCACGGAAATCCGGCGCAGCCGCAGTGCGGTAGTGACGATGGGAGGCTGGTCTCGCTCGAACATCCCGGAAACGCTTGTTTCGCGGCGGGACAAGATCTCGCGGGGAAGATTGTCTGGGCCGAGCGTCACCCGCCAGACCGTTTTCGTCTGAGCATCACGGTTTTGACGGTAATCTTCCGTGCCCGTGCGGGTCAGGACTAGGACCGGCGCGGCGCCACTGCCATCCAGCAAAATACTGCTAAACTGATCGGGCTGCGGCGGCCCCCCAATGATCCATGCTAAACCGTTGTCGTTGATCGGCAGACCGATTCGGCGGAGACGGTCCAGGGGAGCATCGGCGGGGTCTCGCTGTTCCAAGGTCCGGCTGCGCCCGTTTGCATAGTCGTTGAGCAGTACCTGGGTGCCACTCGCCACTGCCAGGGCATCGGCCTTCTGACTTGGCTGACCGGTGGCGGGGTCAATCCGATTCACCACGACACGCGCCCGTCCCGGACGACGCAGCCAGAGGGTCGCAAGCAGCGACCCATTGCGGTTCTGCCCGTCGCGAAGCGGACGGCTCGTTTCGGTCCGCGTGACGCTGGCTGTCTGCACATCCGCGACCGCGTTCAGCGTCAGAAACCGCTCCTGCGTGGTCGCCCACCGGCGCATCAGAACCAATGCCTTCTGATCCGCGTTTTCCGGCCCCGCCTGAGGGCGCCCCAGGTTGACCTTAGGTGGTGTCTGTTCCGCATATCCGGCGGGCAATGACTGGGAGAACGCAGAAGCGGAGGTTGCGCCGGTGGTCTCCGCGTAGTCCTCGCGGCGGTAGGTGGCACGTGTGCCGTTGTTCGCGGGCCGCCGGGCGACATTTGGGCGCGGCTGGCTGCGCGCGGTCCGCCACTCCTCGTAGCGTCGTAGACGGTTGGTCTTGGTGTCCAGAGTGTACCGCCGGGTCAGCAGCGTCGCCTGCCCGCGTCCACCGTCCGGAAGGTCCGTTTGGATCACGCGGACAGCACCGCCGCCCGACTCCAGCCGGGAAACGTACACCGTAGCGGCGTTCTCCAGACGCCAGGTCGGCGCCAGAAGCAGCTCCCCCGCTTTGGTTGCCGGGGCGAACTGGGCCAGGGCCAGCGCGCGTGAAAGGGGCGTCACCTCGTCCAGTGCGACCCGAAAAAACTGCCGTGTAGGATTCGGGGCGGCGTCCTGGTAGCGGGTGACCAATAAGTTTCCCGCTTCTGCTCCATTTGCGACTGCGCGCCGCACCGTTTTCGCCCCGCCATCCGTCTCCGTGGTCATCGCGAACTTTTTCTCGCCCAGACGCGCCGCGATCGTTTCTGTGCCGGAGGTCGTGCCATCGGGGCCGGTGAGGGTCCAGCGTCCCGTGACCCGAACAGCGGGAGCGTTCCGGTACGAATCCCGCGCCACGAAAAGCAGCCGTCGTCCCGCCACTTCGTCGGAGAAGGCGAGATACTTGGGGACGATGGGGGCCGGGGGCGGAGCGGTGGGCGCCGCCCCCGCGGAGACACCCGGCACCGCCGGCAGGCAGAGCAACGCAACCGAAACCGCGCGGAATCGGCTAAAAGGGGACCGTTGAGTTTTCATGGCAGTTCCTTGGACGCAGATTCCTGCTGGAAGTTCGTTTTCCCCTGACGCAAGGATATAGCGACTAACCACGCAGTTCACCACCGAGAGCGGTCAGGGCCGCGCGGATCGCCGTCAGCGTCGCCTCGACCTCGGCGTCCTTCAAGGTGCCCGAAGGCGAGCGGAACACCAGCCGCAGAGTCAGGGACTTGCGCCCCTCGCCCAGATTCGAACCCTGGTAAACGTCGGTCAGCCGTAGCGACTCCAGAAGCGGCCCTGCCGCCTCGGTGGCGGCCTGCTCGATCGCCCCGTAAGAGACAGAGTCGGGGAAGACTGGCGCGAGGTCACGGGTGAGCGCCGGGTACTTTGGCAGCGGCTTGTAGTGTGCCTTCGCATCACCGGAGAGCCGGGCGAGAAGGTCGCCGTCCAGGTCGAAGAGATACGTACGGCGCGGCAGATCCTCTGCCTCGACTGTTGCCTCGGAAAGCTCCGCGATAACACCGATGCTGTCGCCGTCCACCCGTATCGTCGCGGTCCGCCCCGGATGCGTGATCGGATGCGCGCCCGGTACGAAGTGGGCCTCCTCGATCCCCAGCGCCCGGAGCAGGTCTTCCACCACGCCCTTGGCAAAATAAAAGTCAAGCATAAGGGCGTCCTGACCCACCCCCCACTCCGGCGGCATCGCGGAACCGGAAGCGACTCCGGTGATGCGTAGCGGCTCCCGGTAACCGCCGTCCTCCCGCCGGTAGACTGATCCGATCTCGAACACGGCGATGTCCCGGACACCGGAGGCATGCGCCCGCGCGGCAATCGTCAGGAGGTTCGGGATCAGCGAGGTCCGCAGCGACGACAGTTCTGGCGAAAGTGCGGAGCGGATCACGACCCGGTGCGCGGCCTCCTCCTCCGTGGCCAGGGGGGAGGGGGCGACCAGGGAATGGGTGAGCGCGTCCTGCAGACCGGCTCGCACCAGCGTCTCACGTACCTTTGTGCTAAACAGACCGCGCGCGGAATCTCTGCCGCCGCCACTGGTCATCGGTGGCAAGGTCTCCGGCAGGTTGGCGTAACCCAGCGCGATCCGCCCCACCTCTTCGGCAATATCGTCCTCGATGGTCAGATCCGGTCGCCAGGAGGGCACCACCACATCCAGCGCCCCCGCTGACCGCTCGACCGAAAGCCCCAGCCGCTCCAGTCCCTTCACCATAGCATCCCGGTCCACGTCCGCGCCGAGCAGTTTGCGGATTCGCTCCACGCGCGCCACGATGCGACGCGGCGGGGTCGGCGCGGCCCGCACCTCCACGAGACCTGGTTCCGCGGTTCCGCCCGCAATCTCCACGATAAGCTGCGCAGCCCGGTCGGCGGCAAGAGGGACCAGGGCGGGGTCCACATACCGCTCGAACCGGTAGGATGCCTCCGTCGCCAGATTCAGCCGCTTCGAGGTCCGCCGAATCGAAAGGGCATCGAAGTGCGCGGACTCCAGAAAAACATGGACAGTGCCTTCCGTGATCTCGGTCGGCCCGCCGCCCAGAATGCCCGCAATCGCGATTGGTTTCTCGGCATCGCAGATCGCCAGCGTGCCCGGTCCCAGTTTTCGCTCCGTGCCGTCGAGCGTCGTCAGTGTTTCTCCGTCCCGCGCCTGCCGGACGACGACCTGTCCGCCGGGGAGCATGTCCAGGTCAAAGGCGTGGAGCGGCTGGCCCAATTCCAGCATCACGTAGTTGGTGATGTCCACGACATTATTCACGGTCTTGTATTTTTCGCCCAGCGCGGCCGCAAGCCGCTGCTGCATCCAATCGGGCGTCGGCCCGATCTTGACGCCGCGAATGATCTTCGCCCCGTAGCGTGGGCAGTTTTTGGGGTCTTCAACGGAAACAGATACCTCTGTCCCAGTCCGTGCCGGAGCCGCTTCTGAGCCACCTTTCGGGTGCGAGGAATCGCCCGGCGCGGGCGTCCGCGTTCCGTCGGGCTTTGCGCTTTTAAGCGTAAGCGCAGGAAAGATCGCCGCCGCCTCACGGGCGGTGCCGTAGACCGAGGCCCAGTCACCCCGATTGGGAGTCACTTTGGTGTAGAACGTCGGTCCGACGGAGGTGTCGAGAATCTCCTCGACCTCCAGGCCCGCCATCGTCAGGGCATCGGCGAAGGCCTCCAGCCCGGGTTTGTCGGCGGGAACCTCAACGTATTCGCGCAGCCACGCGACAGGAATTTTCATGGTATTAGAAGTCCAAAGTGCTCCCGCAGACGGTGCTAGAACTGCTGCAGAAAGCGCAGGTCGCTGATCAGGAACTCGCGCAGGTCGTCAATGCCGTAGCGGCGCATCGGCATGCGATCCACACCCAGGCCAAACGCAAAACCGGTGTATCGCTCGGTGTCGTACCCGGCGCGGCGCAGGATGTTGGGATGGATCAAGCCCGCCCCGCCAAGCTCCAGCCATCGGTCTCCCCATCGGACCGCGACCTCGACGCCGGGTTCGACAAAAGGAAAGAAGTCCGGACGGAAGCGTACGGTCACCTCAGGGCCGAACAGCCCGCGCATCATCTCGGCGAGAACTCCCTTCAGATCCGCGAGCGAGATACCCTCGGCGACGGAAAAACCATCTACCTGATGAAATGTGTGCGAGTGCGTGGCGTCCATATTCTCGTAGCGGTAGCAGCGTCCGATGGTCGCCACTCGGAACGGCGGCTTGCGCCCCGCTTCAAAAAAGTGACCCTGAATCGCGGTGGTTTGGGTGCGGAGCAGGTGCGTGTCATCCACGTAGAAGCTGGCCTGTTCATCAAAGGCGGGGTGGTCGGGCGGAAAGTTCAGCCAGTCGAAGTTATAGCTGTAACCCTCGATATTGAGGCCGTCCACGAACTCGAAGCCAAGCCCGATCATCACGCGTTTGATGTCCGACTCGGTGCGCGACAGGGGATGCAGGCGGCCCATCGGACGGGCGCGGCCCGGCAGGGTGACATCAATCGCCTCGTCCTGCTCGCGGGTGGCGCGCTCGGCCCCTTTCAGGGCCTCCGTGCGAACGGCGACAGCATCGGTCAGGCGGGCCTTGGCGGCGTTCAGCGCCTGTCCGAACAGCGGTTTCTGATCGTTGGGCAGTGCGCCGATCCCGCGCAGCAGGGCTGTCAGCCTCCCATTGCGCCCCAGGTATTCGATATTCAGCTTCTCCAGCGCCTCGGAGGACGGCGCGGCGTTCACCGCTCTTGTCGCCTCCGATTCGATGGCTTCCAATTCTTCGGTCATGTCTACTCCGCATGCTAAAGCCAGAGGTTAAAAATCATCCGCCACAAACAGAACCTGCCACAAAAAAGGCCCGCGGCGAACAGGTCGCCACAGGCCTTTCGGTTCTGACCCAATGCGCGGCGGCGCTTACGCGGCGGCGGCAGGCGCGACGCCTAGCTGCCGAACGAGCGCGGTAAACGCCGACGGGTCGGTGATCGCCATGTCGCTCAGCACCTTGCGATCCAGGGCGATGCCGGAGGTAGTAAGCGCGGCGATGAACGAGGAGTAGGTCGTGCCCTCGTTACGGCAGGCGGCGCTGATCCGGGTGATCCACAGGCGGCGGAAGTCCCGCTTCTTGTTGCGCCGGTCGCGATAGGCGAAATTGCCCGCCCGCTGGACCGCCTCGTTCGCGGTTTTGAAAAGGTTATTCTTCGCGCCCCAGTACCCGGAGGCCTGGTCTATGATCTTCTTGTGGCGCTTGTGGGTCATTACCCCACGCTTGACTCGTGGCATTTCATTTCCTTTCGGGCGCGGGCTGCGTAAAACGCTTCCGCTGTTTTCTTCCCGACGGCCAACCCGCTTTGCGGGCAGCCGAACGTGTAAACAAGAACGGTTCTAGTACTTGGAACCGTAAGGGAGCTGGCGGCTCAGTACCTTGTTCTTACCGGGGTCCATCACGGCCTCGGCGTACAGGCGTCGCTTCTGGCCCGGACTCTTGCTGATCATGGAGTGGGCGCGGCGCGTGTGGCGGTGCATCAGCTTGCCGGTGCCGGTGCTGTGCATCCGCTTCACAGCGCTCTTGCGGGTCTTCATTTTAGGCATGGTGTTTTTCGTTCTTCCTTTCGTTCAGATTCTCGCACATTCTGTTTCGATCCATCCCCGGTTTTAAAACCAGATGCGATCTATCAAGACTCGGCAGGCACCGGTGCCGGTGCCGGATTCGGCTCCGCGGTCGGTGCCGATGCGGCAGCTGGTGCAGGCGCTTCCGTTGCGGACGCCTCGGATGCGGGCGCTTCGGTCACCGTTGTCGCCGGGGCGGCAGCCTCTGCTCCATTGGTGGTCGCCGCGGCAGCGGGCTTTGGCTTTGGCTTGGGCGCTGATGTGTTCGCTTTTTTGATCTGGGCGAGCGCGGCGCTGCCTTCGCGGGCAGGGGCCAGAATCATGATCATCTGCTTGCCTTCCATCAAGGCGGGACGTTCTACGACCCCAACGGCAGCTTCCTGAATGGCAGCGATGATCTTATTGAGCGCGGCCTGGGCAAACTCCGGGTGGCTCATCTCGCGCGACTTGAACCGCACGGTGACCTTTACTTTGTCCCCATCGCCCAGGAACTTCACCACGTTCTTGATCTTGAAATCCAGGTCGTGATCGTCCGTGCCAGGGCGAAGCGTCATGCCCTTCATCTCGGACTGGCGCTGCTTCTTCGCCGCCTCGCGCTCGCGCTTGCCCTGCTCGTACTTGAACTTGCCATAGTCCTGAATACGGCAGACCGGCGGCTGCGCGTTGGGCGCGACTTCGATCAGATCGAGACCGCGCTCACGGGCGAGGTCGAGCGCCTCGCGCGGCGCCATCGGCCCTAGCTTATTGCCGACGTCGTCAATTACCAGAACCTCGCGGGCACGGATACGGTCGTTGACCCGTGGCCCCATGTCCCGAAAGTCTCGATTGCGGTCAAACCCCCTGGGGTCGCGATTGTTTATTCTCAGCCTCCAAAACGGTGTCCGTGTGCGTGCTGATTCTCAGAGATTCTCGTGTCTGCTCGCCCGCCACGCTGCAAATATCGCCGACAAATAAAACGTCCCGCGCGGCGTGCGCGGATGCGCGGTGCGGTCGCGGGACGTCTTGAGACAGCATCGTATTCTACCAACGACGGTTTCCGCTGTCAAGACGGAATCCAAAGACAAGGAATCGGCGAGGCAGCTTTCGGGAACAATAGCGAATATGAAAAGAAACCGTACCACCGCTCCCCTGCTGCTGACCGCCGCGATGCTCCTCTCCGGCTGTTCGCCGGAAACCCTCGAAAGCGTTGGGAAAGACACCCAGCGCAACGCGGAGATCGTCGCCCGCGAGGCGAAGCGGGCCGAAAAGAACGCCCGACCGACCCTGAGGAAACTGAACCTGGGCGCACGGGTCACGGCGGCGATCCAGGCAAATCAGAAGCTGCCGCGCTCCATCCGGGTGGATGCCAGTGAAACCGGCGTATATCTACGCGGCGCGGTCAAATCCGAAGGGCAGAAAGAACTCGCCGAACGAATCGCCCGCGACACGCTGGACGAGAAATACACGGTTCAGAACGATCTAAAGGTGGACGGCGGGTAGCGCCACCGCGCCGTCCGACCGTCGGTGGCGCCTAGTCCGCCTCCAGGACATCCCCGACACGCAGCATCACGGGACGTTCTGCTTCGACATTGGGGATCAGGTTCTGCCCGAACAGCGTCTTGCCATCTGGGGAGCGGCGGTAAGCAGCCAGAGTCTTCAGTGGCTCCGGGCCGCGCGCCTCCGCGGTCTCCTGGTCAATAGTCGTGACCGCGCACCGAGCGCACGGTTTCGCCGAGCGCAACGTCGCGCCGCCCTCATCCCCGCGCAGACTGAGTGTCATCCAGTGATCTTCGGCGTAGGGCGGCAGACCAGTGCTGGTCACAACAAGGTTGGGCCGGAAACGCTCCATTCCGACAGGTAACCCACCCGCCGCCGTGATCCGCTCGTTCAGGTCCGCGAGCGATGCCTCTGAGGTCAGCAGGACCGGGTAGCCATCCGCGAACCCCACCCGGTCGCCGGGCAGGGAGAACTTCGGATTGAGAGGGCGGTCATAGCTGTCGTCGGCGTGAACCAGGCGGCAGGGGAATCCAAAAAAGTCACTGAACCAGCGCCCCGCCGAATCTCCCTGATCAGAGGCCGTGGCGGTATGCCCCCAGACTGTCACGCTTTTCGGCGGAACGGCGTTGATTGTTTTCAGAAGGGGCGCAGCGAGGAAGGGCATTCCCGGCGCCTCAACTACCAGGGAATCTTCGGTGACCGTGGGGGTGATGAGTGCCATTTGCGGAAACTCACGCTGAGTGAGGAAGGCACCGTCTTCCGCACGAACGACCATCCAGCAGCGGTCGTGTCGAAGCCCCCGGTTCTCCAGCAGGGACTGCGGCAAGGCGAGGCCGCGGCAGGACTTGATGGGGTAGGTGAACAGGCCAGTGATGCGGAGTTCCAAATCGCGGCACCCTTTGCGAGAGAGCGGGACAAAGCAAGCTCCCGTCTCGAATTGAACTGCGTTCACTATACAACAGGTTTGGTGAAGGAACCGGAAAGCCGGAACCGAAGATCAGGCCCCTGGTGAACCCGCAAAGTGAACTTTTTAAACCGAAGTGCGTCTGTAATAACCAGAATGCACCGAGTAAAACAGTAAGGAGTTTGACCTAAAATGAACACAATCACGAAAAGAAGCAGCAGAATCGCCGCCGGCCTCGCCGCGCTGATGACGGTCGCCACCCTGGCAGTCTCCGCGGCTCCCGCCTCCGCTTCCGGTTTGAGCGCCGCTCTGGGCATGGACAACAAGGGGCGTCAGGGGGATAAGAACAACATGCGAAACCTGGGCGTCGGCCTGGGCGCCGCCGCCGCCTACTCCGCCTTGAAGGGCAAGGGAACGCAGGCGCTGGTTCTGGGGGCGGGCGCGGTCTACGCAGGCAAAAAGTATGAGGATGCCCGCAAAGCCCAGTCGCAGGAAAACAACCGCGAGTATCGCCGCTATCGCTACAGCAACGGCAAGCGGGTCGGATATTACAAGTACCGTGGCGATAAGCAGGTCGGCTACTACCGTCTTCGCTAACCACCCGGATCTACTCCCTGCCTCCTCGCGGCGGCGCGAGAAGGCAGGGACATCCCCCATTTGCCGTGACGACCCCGGTACGGTATACTGGCAAGCCATCTGGCGGTCGGTCATCGCCGGGTGTTGCGCGGAAAGGGGCCAGTTTATATCATGAAGGACGGTATCCACCCGGACTATCATTACGTCATTTTCAAGGATGCATCTTCTGACTTTGCGTTCCTGGGGCGGTCCACGCTGAAAAGCGAGAAGACCACCACCTGGACCGACGGCAAAGAGTATCCGCTGTTCATTTCGGAAATCACCAGCGATACACACCCGTTCTTCACGGGCAAGCAGAAGATCGTGGACACCGAAGGCCGTGTCGAGAAGTTCCTGCAGAAGTATGGGATGAAGACCGGCGCAAAGAAGTAGCGCTTTCACACAAGACGTCAAACACCTTAAGCCGAGCTTGAGGTGTTTGACGTCTTTGCTGGTTTACTGAGGAGCTGATTGTGGCGGAAACGCTCTACGGAGGACAGGCGGTCATCGAGGGCGTGATGATGCGTGGAACGCAGCAGTTCGCGGTCGCCTGCCGCCGCGAATCCGGCGAGATCGCGGTCACCTGTGAGGCGGTCCCCAAGGTATTTCGCCCCGCCTGGCAGAAGCTGCCCTTTCTGCGCGGCGCGTTCTCGCTCGTGGATGCGATGACGCTGGGGACCAAGGCGATGTTCTGGGCCGCCAAGATCGCCGAAGCCGACATCCCCAAGGCCGAAGGAAAGAACGCGATCCGCCGAGCGGAAGAGATCGCCGGTCCTGCGCTGGGCACCGCTGTTGCCGCATCCGACCCGACGCCCGCAGGCGCGCCTGCGGGCGCGCCAGGGGTAACCGATGTGGCGATCGGCGGCGCGATGGTCACCGGCCTGCTGTTTGCGATGGTGCTGGTGTTCGTGATCCCAAATCTGGTGCTCTCCGCCGTGCAGGCCGCCGGGGTGACGAAAACCTGGCAGCTTGGCCTGATAGATGCCGCCGTGCGCTTTGGGATCTTTTTCACTTACATCGCCGCGATCTCGCAGATGAAACACGTTCGGCGCGTCTTCCAGTATCATGGGGCCGAGCACAAATCTATCAACGCGCTGGAGGCGGGCGGCAGGGAAAACCTGACCGTCGCGGCGGCGCGCGCAGCGAGCCGCCTGCATCCCCGCTGCGGGACCTCGTTCGTATTCATCGTGCTGCTGCTCTCGACGCTCGCGCTCGCGCCGTTTTACGGTCTGCCCACCTATATCCGGGTCCCGATCCATCTGCTGCTCGCCCTGCCGATCGCGGGCGTCTCGTTCGAGCTTTTGCGGCTCGCGGGCAAGTACCGCAGCAACCCCATCGCTGCCGCCTTGTCGCGCCCTGGCATGTTCGCGCAGCTTCTGACGACACGCGAACCGGACGATGCCCAGCTTGCCGTGGCGATTACGTCGCTGGAGACCGTGATGGATGCCGAGCGGGCAGAACAAGCCGCCGCTGAGAACCTTGGGGGAAGCCGGGAGCCTGTGGCGACCGTCGCGTAGAAGCGCTGGAAAACCGCGCGAAAGAGACGCAAAGTTAAAATTATGTTCGAGAAACTGCTGGAAGTCGAAAAACGATATGATGCCCTGACCGCTCAGCTCTCAGATCCGGGAGTGGCAAGCGATCCCAATGCGTACCGCAAGGTGGCGCAGGAACACGCCTCGCTGACACCGCTGATCGAGAAACTGCGCGATTACAAGCGGGTCAAGCAGGGCATTGTGGATGCGGAGGAGATGCTGTCCGACCCGGATATGCGCGAACTGGCCCAAGCCGAACTGGAAGAGTTAAAGCCGCAGGTACCCGGCTTCGAGCACGATCTGAAGATCATGCTGCTTCCCAAAGACCCCGCCGACGACAAAGATGTCATCATGGAATTCCGGCCCGGTGCGGGCGGCGACGAGGCCGAACTCTTTACCGGTCAGCTACTGCGTATGTACCTGCGCTATGCCGAGCGAAAAGGCTGGAAACCGGAACTGATCCAGGTGCAGGAGACCGGCATCGGCGGCGTTAAAGAGGCCCAGGTCGGCATTCATGGGCAGGGGGCATACTCTCAGCTGAAATTCGAGGGAGGGGTTCACCGGGTCCAGCGAGTACCGACTACCGAATCCGGCGGACGCATCCACACCTCCACCTCCACGGTCGCGGTGATGCCGGAGGTCGAGGAGGTCGAGGTCCATATTGACCCCAAAGACCTGGAGATGGACTACTATCTTTCCGGCGGCGCGGGCGGCCAGAACGTCCAGAAGAACGAAACCGCCGTGCGTATCAAGCACAAGCCGAGTGGCATTGTCGTGGCCTGCCAGGATCAGCGATCGCAGCTGCAAAACCGGGAACAGGCGCTTCGTGTTCTGCGCTCCCGTCTGTACGATCTGGCGATCGCGGAGCAGCAGGCGAGCGAGGCTCATGGGAGGCGGCTTCAGGTCGGGTCGGGGGACCGCTCCGACAAGATTCGCACCTACAACTTCCCGCAGGACCGGATCACGGACCATCGGATCGGCCTGACTACGCATGGCATGGGGCAGGTGCTCGATGGCGATATTCAGCATATTATTGACGCTCTGGTCACCACGGATCAGGCGGACAAGCTCGGTGACGGCGCCGAGCAGTGACGGTCCGATACCCGTCCTCTCGCGGGGGACGGCACGGAACTTGCGGCGTCCTTCAAAGAAGGGAGTTCATGCAGTGTCTGCCTCACAGAGCGCGTATAGGCGTCCGGTCCTGTCGAAAGCAGCGGAAAAGCGGGAAGCGGCATCTGCGGAGCAGAACTGCCTGAGAGCCGCGCTGGCGGAGGCACAGACACGGCTGGACTCGGTCAGCAAGCTGTTTCCGGTCACCCGGTTCGCGATAAACGCCGAGGAGACCCTCCTGACCCTGGAAGGGCAGGGGGTGACGCTCCTGGGACTGCGCCCCGAAAAGTTCATCGGGCGCCCCGTGCGAGCCGTGCTGGGACGCGGTTCCGTGGCCCTGATGCACCTGCGCCGCGCCCTGAAGGGGGAAGAGGTCCGCTGGGCACAGGAAGTGGGCGGCTATATCTGGGAAATCCGGTGTGTCCCGATGCGCCGGGGGGACGGCTCGCTGATCGGGGTGGATGGCATTGCGCTCAATGTCACCGAAAAGCGGAATTCCGAGATCGAGGCGCGGTGGCGCGGGCGGGAGATCGCAGCGCTGAACGCGATTCTGGCAGAGGTCAGCAGTGTACTGGACCTGCCGGATGTCCTCGCTAGCGTCCGTCGCCAACTGGTACAGCAGCTCCTGATCCCCGGCGGAGTGCTGTACCTGCTCGATTTTTCCCGTTTCCACCTGGAGCGCTCCGGCTTCTGGGGGGTGCCGCCGGAGCTTTTGCAGCGTGTGGATGTCCTGGTGGCGGAACTATTTGCCGCCTCCGGCGAGCTTTACGCCGCCCGCGGCATAGATGGCCTGTTCCCGGAGGGACGCGGAACGAGCTTGTGGCAGGCCGGATACTGTATCCCGCTTCTGGTAAGCGACCAGTTGCTGGGGGTGCTGGTGCTTTTCAGTCACGAAATGATGGGGCTGCGAAAACACCGCCCCGCCTTCTACGATACGCTGGGACGCCAGATCGGGACCGCCCTGCAAAATGCGCGCCTCTTTTCCGAACTGCGTAGTGGCCGCGAGCAGCTACAGGCGCTGAACCGGCGTCTGGTCGAAGTGCAGGAAGCGGAACGGCTGCGTCTCGCCCGCGAACTGCACGACGAGATCGGTCAGATCGTGACCGGCCTCAAAATGACGATTGACCTGACAGCCCGCGAAACCGTGGACCGCGCGTCGGTTCAGCCGTTTCACGAAGAATCCAAGCGCCTGGTGCGGGACCTGATGGAACGGGTCCGGCAGATGTCACTGGACCTCCGACCGACGATGCTGGATGATCTGGGGCTGTTGCCCGCGCTGCTCTGGCACTTTGAGCGCTATACGCTGCAGACCGGTATCGTGGTGCGATTTCAGCATGGTGGGGTCGAACGACGCCGACTGGGCGATCCCATCGAGACGGCAGTGTATCGCTTGATCCAGGAGGCACTCACCAATGTCGCGCGCCACGCGGGCGGGGTCCCCGAGGTCTCCGTGCTGCTGCAGGTGGCGGGAGAATCGCTGGATCTCTGGATTGAGGATCGGGGCGCGGGGTTCAGCCCGAACCAGCAAAGCGCGTATGCCAGCAGCGGCCTTTCGGGGATGCGGGAGCGGGCCGGGGCGCTGAATGGGAGCCTGACACTATCTTCCACGCCGGGACAGGGAACGACCGTCGCGGTTCAGATCCCCCTCTCCAGCGCCGACGGCCCCATAGAATACGGGGGCGCCCTGTATTGAGGCGCGAAGGATAAGAACTATGACGACAGGTCGCACTGTGGAAACCAGAGGCCCCCGCTTCAGCCAGATTCAGGTCGCTCTCGCCGACGATCATCCGATTGTGCGGCAGGGGCTTCGCGCTGTTCTGGAAGCCGAAGGTGACATCACGGTGGTCGGGGAGGCCGCCGACGGCCTCGGTGCGGTTGAGATGGCGGACAAACTGAAGCCGGACGTGATGGTGGTTGACATCATCATGCCGGGCCTGATGGGCCTGGAAGCCGTGCGTCAGATCTGTCAGCGGTCCCCGCGCACCCGGTGCGTCGTGCTCTCCATGCATGCCAACGATGCCTACGTGCTGGAGGCACTCCGCAACGGGGCGACCGGTTATATCCTCAAGGGATCTGATTCGACGGAGATGGTGCACGCGGTCCGTCTGGCGGCGCGGGGCGAGCGCTACCTCAGCCCGGAGATCTCCGCCGAAGGTGTCGAGACACTGCTGGATAAGGCTCAGGCAAGCCGCGTGAGCGACCCCTATGACGCTCTGACCACGCGGGAGCGCGAGGTCTTTCAGCTTGCCGCCGAGGGATTGACCAACCTGGCTATCGCCGAACGGCTGTTCATCAGCGCGCGTACGGTGGAGATCCACCGGGCGAATGTCTTTCGAAAGCTGAACCTGAAGACGCAGACCAACCTCGTGCGCTACGCCCTCCGGCGCGGCGTCCTCACCATCGAGTAAAGAAAGTCGCGGCGTGACACGAATAGAAGCAAGGCCGGTCAAAATCGCGTGGAACTGCCTGACAACGGTGGCGGACGACGAGCCACTCGCCGATGCCGTCAGCGAGAACGAACTGGACCGACTTGCCCACAGTGCGATGACCAGCACGCACCCTAGCTTTCAGCTTGCCCCCGGCGTCTTTATCGAGATCCCGCCGCCGACCTGGGGGCACGGAGACTACCTGGTCTATCTGCCCGCGCGGCATTTGATGGTCCGGCGCAACCGGGTGGATTACTGGTACGTGGACATCGGGATCTTCAAGCCGATCGAGACCGACCTTTACGGATGGACGGATCTGTATCTGGACGTCGCGATGCCCGAACCGCCGGTCCGCCATGAGGTGCTGGATGCCGATGAACTGGCCGATGCGCTGCTTCAGGGCCAGGTTTCCGCGGAGAACGCCGTACTTGCCCAGGAGTGCATGGACCAGTTTCTGACGCTTCTGGAAGGCAATCAGCGCCCGCTCCGCGAGGTCGTCCCCGAAGTCGGTCTTGCGGAAGCCTTCTACCAGGAATTTCGGGCCGCGGAGCGAGCGGCGGGTTAGGCGCGACTCAAAAGCGCAGCATCTGCTCTCTCATGCGAGCGAAGCCCAGCGTTTCGAAGAGCGATGCCAGTTCCGAAGCGGGAACTGGTCGTGCGCGGGCCGTTTCCAGGTCGAAAAGGATCTCCGGGTCGCGCTCCAGCGCGATCAGCCGCTGAGAAATGGGCAGGGTCGGTCGCGCCTGTTCGAGGTTTTCTCGCCAGAACCCCTTGATCTGGGGGAGATTCTCCAGAACACCCTCCAGAGACCCGTACTGCTGCAGCAGTTTCGCGGCGGTCCGTGACCCGATCCCAGCCACGCCGGGAATGTTGTCCACGGCGTCTCCTGTCAGGGTCAAAAAGTCCACCACCTGGGCGGGAGTCACGCCCCGGCGCGTCCACAGGGCCGCCTCATCGGTCTCCTCGTCGGTGTGAACATCGAAAAGGGTCACGCGCTCTCCCAGAAGCTGCTCCAGATCCTTGTCGCGAGAAACGATCCGCACCCGAATATCCGGATGAGTGGGGTCCCGCAGAACGCGGTCGGTGATGGTCGCGATCACATCGTCGGCTTCCAGCCCTGGTTTTCCGATTACTGGAATGCCGAACTGCCCCAGGATCTCCAGAATGCGCGGCACCTGCTGCCCCAGAGAATCCGGGGTCGCGCGCCGGGTCCCCTTGTACTGCGGCGCGGTCGGGGTCGGGGTGTCCGGGAGTGTGGTATCCGCCTCTGAGGGTGGGTCTGCCCACGGGGGGGCGGGTTCCGAGGTGACGGTGTCCCCCGGCCCCGCGAGGGCATAGCGCGCGTAAAGATCGTCGCGGAACGTTCTGCCCGGTGCGTCCCAGGCGACCACGACATAATCCGGTGCGTGGGTCGCGTACAGCTTCAGGAGCATCTGGGCAAACACCAGTATCGCCTGCGTCGGCTCTCCGGTCACCGGGCTATAGAGCGGACGGCGAATCGCAAAGAAAGCGCGAAAAATGGCGGCGTAACCGTCAATCAGATAGAGCGTGGGCGGGTTCGGCGGCGTCATCGGTTGTTTTATATCCGCTCCACGAGGCGTCAGCACCTTTCTTTCGGGCGGACCTGGCACGTGGACCTGGCACGTGGACTTGGTATACTGGCGCATGGAAGATTTCGCCTGGGTGCCCGCCGACCCGCGCCGCCGCCGTTTCCCTTCGCCGCTTCTGACCGAACTGCTCCCCGCACCGAGTATCACCGGAGCGGGCGCGGGCGAGTCCCCGCTGATCACGGGAATCCCACCGTTCGATCGGTCCGTGCTATCCTGGAACGGGGACGGGCGCTGGCTGCTGGAGATGCGCCTGCGTCTCGCCGGACCGAGCGGCGGCAGTCTCACTCCCTATTATGTCCTCGGCGTGCTGGACGGCGCCCTCGGACGTAGTGCGTCGAGCACGGAGGCACCACGAGCCATATCGCCGCCAGTCGCTCTGCTCGTGGATACGCTCGTGGTGAAGAACGGGGCGGTGGCGACCGGCTTTCAAGTGCGTGCCACGGGGGCGGGGAACCTGCGCGGCCTTGCGGTCGCGCACTATCGCCGCGAGGATCGCCGTTATACGGAGGGGCCAGCGGTTCCGGGGGCCTGGGGTACGGCACTGCCTGTCCCGGAGCGGGCGCAGCGGAATGTCGAGGAGCCGGAAATCGGCGGCGAGGTCTGCAGCCCGACCTCGCTGGGCATGGTGCTGGAGTACCACGGCAGCCCTTACCGCACCCTGGATGTCGCCCGCGCGGTCTATGATCCGGAAACCCGGCTTTACGGCAACTGGCCCTGCAATACCGGTGCCGCAGCGCGCCTGCTAAAGGGCGGCGGCTGGTCCGCGGTGGTAAAGATGACCGGCTTCGACGGACTCGAGCGGGAGATCGCTGCGCGCCGTCCAGTCGTCCTCTCCCACCGCTGGGAGCGCGGCGACCTGCGCGGCGCCCCGGTCTCCCGCTCGAATGGTCACCTGATTGTCGTGACCGGCTTCACCAAAGACGGCGACCTCCTGGTGAACGATCCCGCCGCCAGACCCGGCGAAACGCGCCGGGTCTACCTTCGGCGTGAACTGTTCCGCACCTGGCAGGAGCGTGGCGAGGGAATCGCGTATCTCCTCCATCCCCTTGGACGCTGATAGGGCTCGGACCGCCTTGGGGTAGGATGCTGTTATGACCACGCCGCCCGATCCCGTTCCGAAACCTGCCTCAGAGGACCCGCTCCATGGCATCACACTGGAGCGAATACTCAACGAACTGGTCGAGCACTTCGGCTGGGAGGCGATGGGAGAGCGTATCCGCATCCGCTGCTTCACCAGCGATCCCAGTATCGGATCGAGCTTGCGGTTCCTGCGCAAGACCCCCTGGGCACGCGAAAAGGTCGAGGGCATGTACCTCTATCTTCTGCGAGAGCGCGCCCGCCAGAATCGTGCTCGGCGTCAAAACGACTGAGACGACTGAGACGCCTGCCTCTGCCCTGCCGCACCCACCGCGATCCTGACCCGACTCTGCTTGACAGCGCTTTGAAGGCGGCGTTACAATCCCGGAGGGCCGCAGTGAGGCGGGGACCCCGAATGAGCGAGGGGAAGATCAGATTCAATGGCGAGCAGCGGCAGGATAACTCTTAGTGACATCGCCAAGCGTGCGGGCACCAGCACGATGGCGGTGTCGGTGGTGCTGAACGGCGCGCGCTCCAACACGCGGGTCTCCGATGCCACGCGGCGGCGCATCACCGAGATCGCCGCCAGCCTCAACTACTCCCCGAACGCACTGGCCCAGGGACTCAAACG
>JACMJB010000104.1 GCA_014380815.1 Armatimonadota bacterium | reverse complement strand
GGAGACCGCCGCCGTGGAGGCCGTTCGTGCCGCGCTGACGCGGCTGATCGGCGCGGCGCGAGCCACGGGGCCGACCCCCGGAACCGCGAAACGCCCGGCGCTCAAGGCAAAGGACAAGCCGTTCGCCGGGCATCGCATTCGCACGTTTCAGGTGGACGGTTATGATTTTCTGGTCGGGGAGTCCGCGGATGCGAACGACCACCTGACGACACGCGTGGCCGGGCCTGCCGACCTGTGGATGCATGTGCGAGCCGCGCCCGGCGCACACGGGGTCCTGCGAACCAACGGCAAGCCCGACCGCGTTCCGGAGACCGTGATCCGAAAGGCGGCGGGGATTGTCGCCGCGCGGTCCAGCAGCGCCGTCAAGCACGCCAGCCTGGTGGCGGTGGATGTGGTGGAGAAGCGGCACGTTCGCAAGCCACGGGGGGCGAAGCCCGGCGAGGTGCTGTATCAACGGGAGCGCGTTCTGGATGTCGAGCCAGGCCTGCTGTGACCCTGTGACAATGGGGGTTACGGGGTGGCGGAAGGGGTGGTAGGCTCCTCGGCCCCGACCCCCAGCCGGTGGACCGCAAGCAGGTCCTCCAGCGAATGCAGTTTACGGACCAGGTTGTTGATGTGCTCCACCGAGGCGGACTCGAAGTCAATGCGCAGGATCGCGATGCCTTTTATTTTGTCGGAGCGGGTGTGGATGCCCAGGATGAAGGTTCGGTTTTCGCTGAAGATCTCGGTGACATCGCGAAGCAGACCGACCCGGTCCAGCGTCTCGATCACGACTCCGGTCTCGAACCGCGCCCCATCCGCGGCCTCCCAGTCCACCTCGATCAAACGCTCCGCCTCGCGGGTCCGCCAGTTCGCCACGTTTGGGCAGCCCTCCCGGTGCAGGACCATCCCCTTGCCGCGTGACACATAGCCGACCACCATATCGCCGGGCAGGGGCAGGCAGCACTTGGCGCGCGAAATGGCGACCCCATCCACGCCGCCCGGTGCAATAGACAGTTTCCCCTGACCGGACGGCTTCCGCCCGATGATGATCCCGCCTTCATCGAGATCGCCGACCGTGGTCGCCTCTTTTTCGGTCTCCTGCTCGTGGCGAAGCTTGGTGATGACGACGCCAAGCGGGGTATCCCCAAAGCCGATGGCCGCGAACAGGTCCTCCACCGCCTCCTTGTTCAGGCTCTGAGCCAGTGGCAGCAGCCGCTTGTTGTCTTTCAGGATCTCGGTGGGCAGATTCTGCTTTGCCAGTTCATCCTGAAGCAGGTCGCGCCCTCGAATGACGTTCTCGGCATAGCGGAGCTTGCGGAAATGCCCTTTGATCTTGGATTTGGCGTGGCTGGTCTTGGCAAGTGCGAGCCAGTCCAGCGACGGGTTCGCATTGGGCCGCGTGACAATCGAGCAGATGTCGCCGTTCTGAAACTTGTAGGTCAGCGGCACGATGCGGCCGTTCACCTTCGCCGCGACACAGTGCTCTCCGACGCTCGAATGGATTCGGAACGCGAAGTCAATCGGCCCCGCACCCAGCGGCAGGTCAATCACATCGCCTTTCGGGGTAAAGATAAAGACCTGATCGGTAAACAGGTCGGAGACGACCGAGCGAAGGAAATCTCCCGACCCTTTGGCGTCGTGCTGCCAGTCGAAAAGCTGCTGGCGCAGAAACGCCATCTTGCGGTCGAAGTCGTCACGACCGGCGATCGCCGCCTCGCCCTGTTCCTTGTAAGCCCAGTGGGCGGCGACCCCGAACTCGGAGATCCGGTGCATCTCCCAGGTGCGGATCTGGATCTCCAGCGGCTCGCCGCGCGGCCCATACACCTTGGTATGCAGCGACTGGTAGAGGTTCGCCTTGCGCTTGGCGATATAGTCGTCGAATTTGCCGGGGATCGGCAGATAGAGTTCGTGGACAATGCCGAGCGCGGCGTAGCAGTCCGGGATCGAACGGGTAATCACCCGCAGCGCGATCAGATCGTAAATGTCGTTGAAGTCAATCTCCTGCTTGCGCATTTTATTGTAAATGCTCCACAGGTGCTTGGGGCGCCCTTGAATCTCCGCTTCCATACCCGCTCGCTCGAAGGCATCTCGCAGACGGAAGATAGCATCCTTGATGTCTTTCTCCCGCTCGCGCCGAGTCCGCGCAATCTTCTCCGTGACATCCTGGTACTCAGCGGGATATAGATGCTTGAATGCGAGGTCTTCAAGCTGCCATTTGACCTGCCAGATCCCCAGGCGGTGGGCCAGCGGCGCGAAGATCTGCATCGTCTCCTCGGCGACCTTTTTGCGGCGGTCCTCCGCAAGCCCCTGGAGCGTCCGCATGTTATGGAGGCGGTCGCCCAGCTTAATCACCATAACGCGAAAGTCGCGGGCCATGGCGAGCAAGATCTTGCGCAGGTTCTCCGCCGACGACCGGGTCTCCAGCCGCTTTTTGCGGCGGGGGTCGGGTTTCGGGGGAGCGGCGGCCTCCCCCTCCCTGCCTGCCGCGACCGCGGCGGCGGCTTCGGGGTCGCGGCGCTCGAAGTCGGCGAGCTTGAGTTTGGTGACCCCATCCACGAGGCTCGCGATCTCCTCGCCAAACTCACTTGCCAGCTCCTCGCGGGAAACGCCGCAATCCTCGATCACATCGTGAAGAAACCCGGCGGCAAGCGAGGCGGTGTCCATCTCCAGGCCGGTCAGGATATCCACCACCTCGATTGGGTGCTTGATATACGGCTCGCCAGTCTTGCGGAACTGCCCCTCGTGCTTCTCGGTGGCGTAGTCGTGGGCGCGGCGCAGGATTGAGAATTCGGCGTCGGGGTTGTAGCGCCGAACCTTGGCTAAAATAGACTCGATGTTTGCCGCCATAGGGATTCCGGTAACCGTTATTATGCGGCGATTAAGAGCCTATGTCAATTCGCTTCGGCGACATGGCATTGAGCCGTGCTCCGTGGACAAAACGCCCGGCAGGTTGCCGGGCGTTCAGTCTGCCAAGCCTGGGGATCAGTCGGTGCCGGGTTTTGGTGGCCGGTCACTGACAGTGTTAGATGCTTTTAGAGCGGGAGGGGTCTCTTTGCTGGCACAGCCGGTGGCCGACACGAAAGCAGCGAAGCAGAGCAGCGCCAAGACCAGCGGGGTCCGAGGCGAGGGGAGAAGCCGTCCGGACTCGCAGGCGTGGGAATTCTTATACATCGTAATTAAAGGTCCCGATCGTAGGTCAGGTATCGCTCAATCCACTGACCGTTGCTGGCCCTTGCGGGATAATCAATCTCAATGTTTCCCTTGAGCCATTTTGCATGACCGTCTAGGAAGATATAGTTCGCCCCTCCCTGATGCGCCAGTCGCGATTCGCAG
>JACMJB010000103.1 GCA_014380815.1 Armatimonadota bacterium | reverse complement strand
GAACGGCGCGCGCTCCAACACGCGGGTCTCCGATGCCACGCGGCGGCGCATCACCGAGATCGCCGCCAGCCTCAACTACTCCCCGAACGCACTGGCCCAGGGACTCAAACGCCAGCGGACCGGAACGCTGGGCGTCCTGTTCAACTGGGCGGGTTCCAGCGCGATCCATAACCCATACTCGATGTCGGTGCTGGATGGGATCGTCAACGGGGCGGCTTCCGAGGGGTACCACGTACTGCTTTACACCGAGAGCTGGAAGAATGCGGCGCTCTCCGGCGCGGTCTTTTCGGACCGGCGCACCGATGGCATTATCGTGGTCGCCCCCGATGAGAACTCTGGTGTGGTGCCGGGTCTGGTCAGCCTCGGCCTACCGGTGGTGATTCTCTCCTCCGCGACGGCGATCGCCGATGTTCCCTACGTGACGATCAACAACGAGGCTGGGGTGACGCTGGCACTGGATCACCTTTGGGGGCTGGGGCACCGCCGAATCGCCTACGTGGGGCATGGCACGGCGCGCCACAACCCTCGCGAACGCTGCGAGGCGTACCAGCGCTGGATGGCTGCCCATGATCTGCCGACCCCCGGTGCGGATGCGCTGGCGCACCTGCCATTCGGCAGCGAAAGCCCCTCCCTGGTGAGTCTGCTGAGCGGTCCCGACCGCCCCACAGCAATCCTCGCCCTCAACGATGATCTTGCGGTGGTAGTTCTGGAAGAAGCGCGGACTCTGGGGCTGTCGCTGCCGGATGAGCTTTCCGTGGTGGGCTTCGACGATGTCATAGCGGCCTCCCTCTCGGTTCCCAAGCTGACGACGGTTCGGCAGCCGCTGTTCGCCATGGGGCAGCAGGTGGCACGGCTGCTGACCCAGCGGATCGAAAAACAGCGAGAAGCGCTCCGCACCGGAACAGGCGATCCCGAAGCCGAAACTGCGCTGTCTGCGCTGTCTGCGCAGACAGCGCACATCGTGGCTCCAGAGCTGATTCTTCGCGACTCTACCGCCGCTCCGACGGCCCTCTGAAATTTGAGTTTTATGCCCATGCTGCCATCCACGCCATCGCGATCCCGGTCTTGCCTCCCTCTGCTCCTCCTCGGGGCACCGCTGCTGCTGGCAACGCCGCAACGCCTTTCCGCTTCTGAACCGGCCTCAAAGGAACCCCTGCCCGCCATGACCTCGCTTCTGTCCGACGCGGACTGGCGGAAGGCGCTGTCGCCGCACCCTCGCCTGTATGCGACCGCCGACCGCTTCTCCGCCCTGAAGGCGCAGGCGAGCGCCGACCCGGTCACCGGGCAGATACTCGCGCTGGTCCTCAGTCAGGCAGACCGACATCTGAGCGCGGAAACGATCTCCTACGCTCCCACGAGTTCTTTCCGGATGAGCGCGATGCGCACGGTCCAGGGGCGAATCCTTTCGCTGTCTATGGCTTACCGCGTGACCGGGGATAAGCGGTACCTGGGGCGGGCGCGGGAAGAACTGCTGCGGCTCGCGGATCAGCCGGAGTGGGGGACCGACCACTTTCTGGATGTCGGCGAGGCGGCACTGGCGGCGGGTGTCGGACTGGACTGGCTGTACGACGACCTCACGCCCGCCGAGCGTGACCGCGTCGCGCGCGCCATCGCGGACCGGGCGCTGACGCCCTCGCTGAGAGCCGAGGCGGGGAAGGGAGGCTGGGTGGATGCCGACTTCAACTGGAATCCAGTCTGCCATGGCGGCCTGACCGCCGGAGCCATCGCAATCGCCGATCGGGAGCCGCAATTAGCACGGCGAATCGTGGATCGCGCCATCGCCAGCCTGCCGAAAGCAAGCGTGACCTATGCCCCGGATGGCGCCTATCCCGAAGGGCCGAGCTACTGGTCGTACGGCACGACATTCCACGTCTTCCTGACAGAGGCGCTGCAGTCGGCCTTCGGAACCGCTTATGGCCTCGATACCCCGCCGGGATTCCTCGAAAGTGCGGGGTTCCTCGCGCAGATTGTCGGGCCAAGCGGCAAGGATTACAACTATTCCGACCACCACGAACGCGCGCCATCAGAACCGGTTCTGCTCTGGTTCGCGCGCAAAACCCGTCGCCGAGAGGTGGCGCGCGAGGAGATCCGCAACCTGGCACAATTGAGCGCCGACCTTGCCGCGAGTCCCGCTGGTTCGCCGGTCCGCCCGCTCCCGCTCAGTCGTTATCTGCCGCTTGGCCTGCTGTGGTGGGACCCCGCGCTGCCCCCTGCCCCCCCCACTTCCTCCCTCCCCAGGTACTGGGTCGCCGGAGGTGCTCAGCCGCTTGCTATCCTGCGATCCGCCTGGAACGACCCCTCCGCCACCTATATCGCTCTCAAGGGGGGGACCCCTAACGGTTCGCACGGGCACATGGATGTCGGCAGCTTTATTCTGGAGGCCGACGGTGTCCGCTGGGCGCTTGATCTTGGAACGGAGGACTACAACAAGATGCGCGCTGCGAAACTCAATCTTTGGAGCTATTCCCAGAACAGTACGCGCTGGACGGCCTTTCGGGTGGGGCCGGAGGGGCATAACCTGCTGCGCTTTGATGGCGAACGGCAACATACCAACGGCAAGGCCATGATCGTGGCCCTGCCACCGGACAACGGCGCGCCGGGAGCGGTCGCCGACCTTTCGCCGCTGTATCCGCAGGTGGAGAAAGTGACACGGCAGGTGCGTCTTCATCCGGATCGCTCGGTCTCGATACGCGATGAGTGGACCGCCGGGCCAAAACCGCTGGAGGTGACCTGGCAGTGGCTGACCACGGCGCAGGTAACCCCCACGCCGCAAGGGGTGCGGCTCCAGCAAGGGGAACAGACCCTCGAACTGCGGCTCGAAGCGAGGGACAACCGCGCCGCTCCCACAGACACCAGGGTGGAGGTCGAGGATGTCTCCCTGCCGAGGAATCCGCAGGACTCTCCCAATCCTGGGTTGAAGCGTGTCGTGGTCCATCTGCGAACCGCGGCACGGGGCACCACGACGCTGACCGTGAAAGCGATCCCCGGCAGTGCTCGCAAGAAAGCAGCTTCCTGATGCCGACACGAACCCGTTTCGCGGTCATCGGGATCAATCACTCACACCTTTTTGCCATGACGGACATTGTCCGGAGCGGCGGCGGCGAACTGACCGCGTTTTATGCCGAGGACGAGACCTGGGCCGCGGACTATGGGCGTCGGTACCCGGCGGCGCGACGGGTCTCGGACAAGCGGGAGATCCTGGAGGACGAGACCATCGCGCTGGTCCTCAGCGCCGGTATCCCGTCCGAGCGCGCGGCCACGGGGATCGAGGTGATGCGGCACGGCAAAGATTACTGCTGCGATAAGGCCGCTTTCCTGAACCGCGAAGACCTGGACGCGGCGCGGCGGGTCCAGGCCGAAACCGGAAAGATCTTCAGTATCTGCTATAGTGAGCGTCTTCTGGAGCCGGGGGCGTGGAAAGCGGGGCAATTGGTGCGGGCGGGCGCGATCGGGCGCGTACTCCACACCGCGATCCTTGCCCCGCACGCCCTGCGGATTTCAAGCCGGGCACCCTGGTTTTTTGAGCGCAGGCATTACGGCGGCATCCTGACCGACATCGGCTCGCATCAGATCGAACAGTTCCTGACCTACTCGGATCTCGAAAGCGCTGAAGTCGTAAGTTCTCAGGTCGCCAACTACGCCCATCCGGAATACCCGGAGTTCGAGGATTTCGGCGAGGTTTTGCTTCGGGGGCGGACTTCGAGCGGCAGTGAGTGCAGCGCCTCTATCCGGGTGGACTGGCTCATTCCCCCCGGGGCGACGCGCAGCGGGCGATACCGCACCCTGCTGGGGACCGAGGGCGTGCTGGAGATCGAGCATTCGTCGCTGATCCTCTCCACCTCCCGCGGGACCGAGCGTCTTGACTGCACGGACACACCGCTTGATTTCGGTCGGCTGCTGGTGGACGACGTCCTGAACCGCACCCAGACCGCGATGGGGCAGGAACACGGCTTCTACGCCTCGGAACTGACCCTGAACGCCCAGATGCAGGCGTCGCGTGCCGGATACCTGCAAACCGAACGGTGATCGGGCAGAGCGTCTTCGAGGCCGATCACCCGCTTTGCTATCGGTCTGAAGAGCCGCTGCGAGAAAAAAAAATGGTCCGGCCTTGACGAACCGTATTTGTGCGCGTTACAATCATTCAGGTTTGATTTATCGTTAGGTTACCGTGACGTAACCCTTCCCCTGTTGTGACCTAACCATAGGTCCACGGTTTCTTACGCGAGGACGCGATGGCGAGCAGTAAACGGATTACCCTGAGAGAGATTGCCAGGCACGCGGACACCAGCACGATGGCGGTGTCGGTGGTGCTGAACGGCGCGCGCTCCAACACGCGGGTCTCCGATGCCACGCGGCGGCGCATCACCGAGATCGCCGCCAGCCTCAACTACTCCCCGAACGCACTGGCCCAGGGACTCAAACG
>JACMJB010000102.1 GCA_014380815.1 Armatimonadota bacterium | reverse complement strand
GTCGCCGCCGCACTGCGCCCGCCCAGCGGGTTTTCCGGGCTGGCCCAGCGGGTCTCGACAGCGGCGGGAGGGGCACGGAACAGATCGTCGTTCATGGGGGTTCTCAGGTTCGCCGGGCAGGGCGTGGGCATGCCGGTAGACACTGACTTAGGCGAGGGGCCAAGGGGCGAGGGGCCGTCGGAGGAGGGACAAGATCCGGGTTACGTTCTCCTCACCCCACCTTCACCTGTCGCACCTCGCTTGCCAGTGCGCCGGGCGACGTGCCACGGATGATACGGGGCTGCAGACCGGTGCGAATCTGGTACTCATCCGCGATAGATTTCGCCATACGCTCCTCAGCGTCCTCGCGGCACAGAACGCAGACGGTGCCGCCGGACCCGCCGCCGGTGATCTTCGCCCCCAGGACCGCTTCGTGGGCGGTGGCATCACTGACCAGAAGGTCCGTTTCCCGGGAGCCAAGACCGCACTTGCTGTACGAATCGTGGGAGGCGAGCATATGGATCGCGGCTTCCTGCATCGCGCCCTCGCTGCCCTCTCTGAGGCATTCCACAAAGCGGGTGACCCGCACCATCTCGTGGATGGCATGCTCAGCCGCCGCCCGAACCGGATAGGTTTCAGTCGGCTCAACGCTCGTCACGGTGTCGAAGGTACCACCGTGTGCGCCTAGAAAGGCGGCTCCATTCATGGTTTCCGGCAGGCGCTCGGGAATCAGCGCCTTGTACGTATCCGGCGAAACGTTGCACAGATAGCCACTGAAGCCGCTTCCCGCTTTGTCGGCGAGTATTTTATAGCCCATGAAGGCCGCAACCCGGACTTTGGTGTAGGCGTCCCCGGCGACACTATGCGTGACCCCGGAGTCTATTCCAAACACGGAGTAGCCGGGGGGAAGGGCGACTGTCCCCTGCACCTGGTATGGCTGGCAGAGCAGTAGCAGCAGTTTGCCTGCCTCGCCGAGCGCACTGGTCACCTGATCCATGATGCCGCAGGGGGCGTCCAGGACCTCATGCTCGACTCGCTGGCAGAGGCGGGCGAGCACCAACCCGTCGGACAGGGGGACTTCGAAAGCGGCGCAGATCGCGCGCATCGAGGCGACCTCTATCGCCGCCGACGACGAGACGCCCGCGCCAAGCGGCACCTCTGAGCGCACAAACAGCCGCGCACCCGCCTTGCGCGGCACCAGACCTTCGGCCCGAAGAATAGAAAGCGCACCGGCAGCATAGCCCGCCCAGCGACTAGGCGGGGGGCAGTCGCGCAGCCAGCGCAGAAGCGAGACCGGGTTGGTGAAAACCTCGGCGGGCAGCACGACTTTCGGGGTCAGGTTCGCCTCGGCGGCGTTCGCCGAGACAACCGTCACGGCTCCCTCGGCGGGATCATCGCGCTGCGCCGCGACCACGGCGGCCTGTCGGATCGGCATCTCCGCGACCAGGCTCCCAGAGTAGTCGGCGATCCCGCCCATGACATCCAGCCGCCCCGGCGCGCGGGCGGCGAAGACCGGCGCACTGTCCGGCGCGAACAGACCGGCGGCGGTCGGGTCGGCGTCCAGCGACTGCTGGAAGGCGTCGAAGTCCGTATCCATCAAACCGTCGTAATCCGGCATCACGTCTCCTTCGCGCGTCTCAGTGGTTGAGCGCGAGCGGTTCGCGGACATAGGAACCATCGGGGCCGCGGCGATAGATAATCAGTTCGCCATTCGCGATCTCGACACCCGGCACCACCTCGTCGCTCAGATTATCGAGCTTTTTGACCAGTGCGCGCAGGGAGTTACCGTGCGCGGCAATCAAAAGGGTCATTCCCTGCACCAGCTCCGGCTCGATGGTCTCCTCGAAATACGCCAGGACCCGCTCGGTGGTATCCTGCAGCGATTCGCCGCCGGGGGGCCGAGCCGCATAGCCACGCCGAACCGCGTGGACTGCTTCCTCGCCGTATTTTTCCGCGGTCTGCGCCTTGTTTTTACCTTGCCAGTTCCCGTAGAACCGCTCGTTCAGGTGCCAGTCCTGTACGACCGGCAGATTCTTGAGGTCCGCGCCCGCCAGGATCTGATCCAGCGTCTGATGCGCGCGAATCAGACCGGATGTGTACGCTTTGTCAATCTGCATCTTGCCCTTGAGCGACTGCCCGACTTCGAAGGCGTGCCCCTTACCCCGCTCCGACAGCGAAACATCCACCCATCCCGTAAAGACATTCAGCGAGTTCCAGACCGATTCCGTGTGCCGGACGAGCAGAAGCCGCCCCAGTCCATCCGCGTTCATAACATAAACCCTTTCGATCACCCGGCCCTGCTCAGCCCTGTTCAGCCCTGCTCAGCGGTTGGGAGGTTGCCCCGCCCCTGCGCCTATGCTACAATTTTGCCGTGCTCTTTGGCTCTGAATGAGCGGACAAAGGGGCCTATAGCTCAACGGCAGAGCAGGGGACTCATAATCCCTTGGTTGCAGGTTCGAATCCTGCTGGGCCCACTCACGGTCTTCTCCGCGAATTCCCCCGCATCAGGCTACCCGAAAACTGGCGTAACGCGGTGCGACGTTCTCCTCCCAGTTCGTCTCCACGGTCTCCACCTCGGCGGCGGTGGGGCCAGTGTTGAGTTCCCGCAGAAGCCCTTCAAGGGTCGAGCGGTCGGGGGCCTCCGCCTCAATTTCCACCGTGCCGTCGGCCCGGTTACGGACCACCCCACCGGGAATCGAGAGCCGGGTCGCGGCATGATGGGCGAAGTAGCGATAGCCCACCCCCTGAACTCGCCCGTGTACGATTGCATGTAGTCGAGTCATCGTCGTTTCTCCTGTCTGGTGTCGGATCGCAGTTTAGTGAATGAATTGGAGCGCGGCTCAGGGTGTTTTGCCGCCAAATGCCTGCTCCATCGGGGCGGGAATGGGTTTGCCGTTCTGGAGTGCGGGTTTGAAACGGGATCTCAGAACGGCGGTCATCAGCGCTTTGTCGGCCGCTTCGATTCCCGTGGATCGGCCGATCCGCACCAGGGAGGGCCTGCCTTCTTCGGTCACCCAGAAGCGAACGGTTCCCTCCGGTGCGGAGGAGAGGGCAGGATAAACACCGGAAAGATCCGGCTTCGTCAGGCTCGTCAGAGAAGGGGAGACTCCAGGCGGCGTCAATCCCTGGTCCAGGTTGAGACGAAGCACGAACTTGCTGGCGACTGACTTCCCGACTCTGGCGGCGGGTTTCCACTGCCAGCCGTCAAAGGAGTCCAGAATCAACTGGTCCACCGCCTTGCTGCCGGAGCCTGTGACGATTTTATAAGTGGCGGCAGCATCCGCGCTGACGCTCACCTCGACATCCGCGAAAGCATAGGCCGCCTCGTACAGCAGGTTCGCGGGAAAGGCAGCGGGGGGGCTGACAAGGGGCTGCGCCTCCGTATCCGCGAGGGGCGCGATTGCGCCGCTGCCCGCGCCGCG
>JACMJB010000101.1 GCA_014380815.1 Armatimonadota bacterium | reverse complement strand
TCTTCGTTCGAGGCGGTCGGGGCGTACTCGCACGGCAAGATGGATCTTGCCGATCTGCACGGGGTCGAGGAAAACGCCTGTCCTGGCGCGGGTTCGTGCGGCGGCATGTACACCGCGAATACGATGTCCTCTGCCTTTGAGGCGCTGGGCATGTCGCTGCCGTATTCGTCCACCATGGCCGCCGAGGACGAGGAGAAGGCCGTCAGCGCCGAGGAGTCCGCGCGAACGCTGGTAGACTGCATCCGCGCTCAGCGCCTGCCGCGCGACATCATCACTCGTGAGTCCATTGAGAACGCGATCGCGGTCATCATGGCGATCGGCGGCTCCACCAATGCCGTGCTGCATTTCCTCGCCATCGCCCACGCCGCCGAGGTTCCCCTGACCATTGATGACTTCGAGGTCATCCGGCAGAAGGTGCCGGTCCTTTGCGACCTGAAGCCGTCCGGTCGTTTCGTCGCTACCGACCTGCACGCGGCAGGTGGCGTCCCGCAGGTGATGAAGATGCTGCTCGCGCACGGCCTACTGCACGGCGACTGTCCGACCATTACGGGCCAGACCATCGCGGAATCGCTCGCCGATGTCCCCCCCGCGCCTCGTCCGGACCAGGAGGTCATCCGCGCCTGGGATAACCCGATGTATGCGCAGGGGCACCTTGCCGTGCTGAAGGGAAACCTTGCGCAGGAGGGAGCCGTCGCGAAGATCACCGGGGTCAAGGAACCCCGTATCACCGGCCCCGCGCGCGTCTTCGAGAGCGAGGAGCAGTGCCTTGAGACGATCCTCGCGGGCAGTATCCAGCCGGGGGACGTTCTGGTGATCCGGTACGAAGGCCCCAAGGGCGGGCCAGGCATGCGAGAGATGCTCGCGCCCACGTCGGCGATCATCGGCGCGGGTCTCGGTGACAGCGTGGCCCTGATCACCGATGGTCGGTTCAGCGGCGGCACGTACGGTTTCGTGGTCGGGCATGTCGCCCCGGAAGCGGCGGTGGGCGGCAATATCGCGCTGGTCGAGGAGGGGGACCGCATCACGATTGATGCCCAGGCACGCCTGCTCCAGATTAATGTCACCGAGGAGGTACTCGCGGAGCGCCGCGCTGCCTGGCGGCCCCGTCCGCCCCGCTACACGCGCGGCGTCCTCGCCAAGTACGCCAAGCTGGTCTCGTCGTCGTCGCTTGGCGCGGTCACGGACCTTGACCTCGGCTCAGAGGAGTAAATCGTACGACACCGGGAGTAGGCCGCCGCAGCGTTCCCGGACGCGGCGGCCCCGCGTTCTTGCGTTCCCCTGTCAGAAACGAAACGGACAACAGCATGGCTGTTGTCCGTTTAGCAGCCACTTCCCTGTCCGCGATACAGAAGTCGGTGGTCCTGATTTGCGATACTGGTTGGTATTGCAAGGATCGCGCTTTAGAATGCAGGCTTCAAGGAGGGCAGGGGATCATGGACACTTTCGAGGCCGCGCAGCTTTCGCGGCAGTTTGAACGAATCGGAGCGCGGCTGAAGGTCGTAAGCGCAGAGGGTACTGGAGGACGAGGCAGGGGCGAGGCGGAGCCGTTCACGCTGGATGTCGCCGCGGTCGGTGGCGGACGCGGAAGCCGGCATGAGTCGTATATTCTGCGGGTCCGACCGGAGGTCTATCCCGCCCTGAATCTGTTAGTGCTGGACGCACAGCCCAAACTGCGACATCTGCTCCTGCTGGCGCGCGCTCCTGTGAGTGTCGGCACTGGGGATGGGACGGCAGGGGTAGCCACACCCGCCGAGCCGCGAAGCCGGTTTTTGTGCGGACACGACGAGCGGCACTGGTTTGTGGCTGCGGTGAAGAGCGGGCAGGATGCACCGACTGGTGTCGGCGAGGCGATGGAGAGCTTGAAGCCCTCCGGTGTCTCGCGCGTGCAGCATCAGCTTGGGGTTCCTACTCGCCACTGGAACCGCCGCCGAAATGCCGCCTTCCAGCGACAGGGCGAGTGGTTCTTCCTGCCATCATCGTTCGCCCCGCCGGAGTTGCTGGTTCTGCGCAATGAGGCGATTCGCCGCAGCAGTGACGGGAAGCCGCATCTGGTCGAGTCTCTGTATCGCAACGGCGGTGAGGCGGTTTATGTGTGTCCGCAGCGGCCGCAGGGCCTCACCCACCGCCAGTACCAAAAGCTGCTCGCGGACCGCCCATCGGCGCGGGCCTGGGGCTGGCGGGCGATGCGCCGCGACATGCAGGTGTATGCCCGGGGGCGGATTCGGCATCCCGACCACGCGACGATCATGCTGGACGGCTGGCACCAGGTTGTGATGAGCGGCGAGGTGCTGTCGAAACGGGTGGCGTTCCTCGACTGAGTCACGACGCACGGAAAATCCCTCGCTTCTTGGGGAGCGAGGGATTCTTATTGACTAGCCTTCGACTGGGGAGGGGTTGCGGTCGAAGCCATGCTGGTGCCAGTACGGGTACGCCCGTGTTACGGCACTGGCGGCGTCCAGGCGGGTCACTTGATCTGGTGAAAGGTTCCAGCCGACCGCCCCTAAGTTTTGACGTAACTGCTCCTCGTTGCGTGCTCCGATCACCACGGTCGCAACCGTGGGGCGCTGCAGCAGCCAGTTCAGCGCGACTTGGGGAACCGTTTTGCCCGTTTCCAAAGCCACTGTATCAAGGACGTCCACCACGCGGTAGAGATACTCGTCGTCCACGGGGGGGCCACTGTCCACTACCATCTGTGACCGAAGCCGACTGGTTTCAGGCAGGGGCTGGTCCCGCCGGATCTTGCCGGTCAGCCGCCCCCAGCCGAGCGGACTCCAAACCACCGCTCCGACCTTCTGATCTATGCCGAGCGGCATCAGTTCCCACTCATAGTCGCGCCCGATCAGCGAATAGTAAGCCTGGTGAGCCACGTACCGGGCCAGGCCATAGCGATCCGAGATCGCCAGCGACTTCATCAGATGCCAGCCGGAAAAATTGGAGCAGCCGATGTAACGGATCTTGCCCGCTGTTACCAGGGTATCCAGCGTCGCGAGCGTCTCCTCGATCGGGGTCAGTGCATCAAAGCTATGGAGCTGAAATAAGTCTATGTATTCTGTGCCCAAACGACGCAGACTCGCTTCGATGGTCTGAATCAGGTGAAAGCGAGATGAGCCGGTTTCGTTGGGGCCGGCCCCGGTGCGAAACCCGCCCTTGGTGGAGATCAGCACCTGATCGCGCCGCCCCTTGACCGCCGCTCCCAGGATCTCTTCCGCCGCGCCGCCGGAATAAACGTCGGCAGAGTCGAACAGGGTCAGTCCCGCCTCCAGGCAGATGTCTACCAGGCGGGTAGCCTCGGAAACATCGCTGGACCCCCACGCCTTAAAGAAGTCGCCTCCGCCCCCGAACGTGCCGGTGCCGAGGCTGAGGACGGGTACCTTGAACCCCGAACCGCCAAGTAGCCTGTATTCCATGTCCCTACTATACCCGGCGAGCGCCCCAAACGAATGCCTCAGAGGATGACAGGGTCAGGTCTAGCTGTTCAAAACTTCTTCAATTGCGGAAAGCTCCGAAGGGGCGAAGGTGACCTTTTCAGCGGCTTTCACGTTCTCCACGATCTGCTCGGGACGGCTGGCCCCGATCAGAGCCGAGGTCACCCCGGCATCCCGCAGCGTCCATGACAGCGCCATCTGTGCGAGGCTCTGGCCACGGTCACCGGCGAGGGCATTGAGTCGGCATAACTTTTCCACCAACTCCGGCGTGACCGCGTTTTCGCTGAGTGCGCCCGCCGCTTGGCGGACGCGGGAATCGTCGGGGACCCCGTTCAGGTACTTGCCAGTCAGAAGTCCCTGCGCCAGCGGGCAGAAGGCGATAACACCCATCCCTGCCTCATCGGTGACCGGGAGGAGGTCGGCCTCCACACGTCGGTTGAGCATCGAGTAGCTGGGCTGATGGATGATGGGCATCACGAAGCCGTTCGCCTGGCAGATGGCCTTCACCCGGCGGGTCTGCTCGCCGCTGTAGGATGAGATCCCGGTATACAGGGCCTTGCCCTGCCGCACGGCGGAGTCGAGCGCCCCGAGCGTTTCCTCCAGCGGGGTCTTGCCATCGAAGCGATGCGAGTAGAAGAGGTCCACATAATCGAGCCGCAGCCGTCGCAGTGATTGATCCAGCGACGCAAGC
Organism: Armatimonadota bacterium; assembly: GCA_014380815.1. Classification (GTDB taxonomy): domain Bacteria; phylum Armatimonadota; class Armatimonadia; order Armatimonadales; family Armatimonadaceae; genus JACMJB01. The sequence goes on along the minus strand of JACMJB010000101.1, from coordinate 5,103 downwards.
AGGTACTTGCGACTGCCGCCATCGCCATAGGGGCCGGGCCACATCCCGTATCCGGCCTTGCTGGAGATAATGAGTTCGTCGCGATACGCCTTCAGGTCTTCGGAAAGAATCCGCCCCACCCGGCTCTCCGCCGCGCCCGGTGCGGGACCGTAGTTATTCGCCAGGTCAAAGTGGGTGATTCCCTGGTCAAAGGCGGTGAACAGCATCGCCTGGGCGTTTCGGTGCAGGGAGATCTCGTCCGCGTGACGCCCGGCGTCGGTGCCCGGATCACCGAAGTTATGCCAGCACCCGATGGAGATAGCGGGAAGGGTCAGCCCGGAGCGTCCACAGCGCCGGAACCACCCTGGCGTTGTTTCATAACGGGTCTGCGAGGCGGCGTAGGCCGCCGTGTCCAGGGAGTCCGGAGTGTCAGTGCTGCCGACAGCACTGCTCCGAGGGTTTGTTTCGGTACTCATGACCCTTTATTCTGCAGCGCGGTGTCCGTCTCCTGTTCCGCCGTCCTCACCTGGGAAACGGACCGCGTGATTTTCATTTGCAGTGGCGCCAAAAGCGGGTTATACTGCCAGACAGGGTCGGTTATACGTATAACTGATCCCGATCCCAAACCAAAGCCGGTGGGTTAATTCAATGGTGACCATGGGTGATATCGCGATCAAAGTGGGGGTCTCGCAGGCAACCGTCTCCTATGTTTTGGGTGGGCGGGCAGCGAGGGGCAAAGTCTCCCCGGAAACTCGTCAGCGTATCGTGAAAACGGCACGCGACATGGGATACCAACGTAACCAGTTCGCCCGGGCGATGGTCACGGGCAAAAGCCGTATCCTCACCATTCTGACCGCGCCGGATCATAGCGAGAACCAGTCGCGCATCCTAGCGGGAGCGCACGAAGCCGCCAACCAAAACGATTACCTGCTCAAGGTCCAGCATATCTCCACCAGCTTCATGGACGAGGCCACCGTCGCGCGCCTCCTCGAATGGCGGCCCGCTGGTGCACTGATGCTCGGTCTCGAGGAGCCACTGCAGGATGAACTCTACGCCAAGCTCAATGCCTGGGGGATCTTTCTGACCACGGTGGACAACGCCCGCCAGTATGAGCACAGCCTGCATGTCACCTCCGACAACGAGTCGGGGATATGGCAGGCCATGGACCACTTGATCGCACTGGGTCACCGGCGGATCGCATTTCTCGGAGGACGCCCGAACATCCTTTCCCTGGACCGGGAGCACAGTTTCCGCACCCGGCTCGTGGAAGCGGGCCTGCCCGTGGTTGAGTCATGGATACGCCAGAGTTCCTGGAGCAACTTCGAGGTGATCGCGGAGAACGCCGTGGCGATCCTGGAGTCGTCGGTGGGGCGGCCCACTGCGGTGGTCTGCGCCTCGGATACCGCGGCGATGGTGGTCTTGCGCATTGCCCGAGCGCACGGTCTCCGGCTGCCCGCTGACCTGTCCGTGACCGGGTTCACCAACTCCACTCTCTCGGCGGTCGCGGACCCGCCGCTGACCACCATCGAGCAGCCCTTCCACGAAATGGGTTATGCCGCCGCGATGTACCTGGTACAGCGGGCGGAATCTCCAGAGACTGCCGAACCGCTTCTGTCGCCGCTGCTGCTGCCCACCCGGCTTATCATCCGGGAATCTACCGCACCGATCTCTTAGTTTTCTTCGGTCTTTTTCGTCGCTGATCGTCCGCACCCGTCCAGAAAGCACTGGAAATTCACAAAGGAGTTTGTTATGACTGTCACTCCCCCCGTTGGACGCGCCCGCCGCGCCGCCTTTACGCTGATTGAACTGCTCGTCGTGATCGCCATCATTGCGATCCTCGCCGCGATTTTGTTTCCGGTCTTCGCCCAGGCGCGGGATAAGGCCCGGCAGTCCTCGTGCGCTTCCAACGAGAAGCAGATCGGGCTTGCCTTTCTGCAGTATGCCCAGGACTACGACGAGCAGTTCCCGACCTCGTGGAGCAGCGAGCCAGTATCAACAATCCTTCAGTCCTGGGACGCCGCGCTGGAGTCCTATATGGGGTTCAAAGTCGCCACCTACAGCAATCAGCCCCTGGTCTTTAAGTGCCCCGCTGACACCTCGCCGCGCCCTGACCTGGTGGTGTGGCCCACCGAGCCGACCCTGCGCTCTTACTCCATGCCGCGCCCCGGTGGATCAACCGGGGGCATGGTCACTCTGTTTGTGAATAGTCCGCTTGGCGGTCAGTATTCTCCGGGTCGCACCCTTGCTGAAATCCCCGCTTCCGCCAGTACGATACTGTTTCTGGAATGTGGTGGCAGCGTGGCCTCGGCGAACGTCCTCCGCAAGAATGCTGGCGCGTATGCCAACTGCGCCAGCGGCTGCCCCACCAATCAGCAGGACAGAGAAAGGCCAGGAACACAGCGCCACGCGGGCGGCTGGAACTACGCCTTTGCCGATGGTCACGTGAAATGGTTCAAGCCGGAACAAACGGTCGGAAGAGACAAAGGTGGGACCCTCGCCAACCCCGGCGGCATGTGGACGCTGGCCGACACCGACTAGATCCGGCGAACGGGGAATTTCAGGACCGCACCCATCACCGCGCCGAAGTGGCTCTCTTTCGATTGGTGGCCCGACCTGGACGGCAGCCCGCTCCTATGCTTCCGGCAGGACCATCAAAACCGCCACCGACTGGCAGCACGAATGTCGTCTTCTCGCATAATCTGCACTGGGGTGGAAATGTCGCCCCAACCCTCGGCGAAGGAGACCGGATCGCAGACCCGGCGTTCGTGAATCCGTCGCGCGATCCCAAAGCCGCGAACTTCCGGTTGAAGCCAGGCAGCCCCGCTCTTGGAGCGGGGATCTCCCTGCCCTTCTCCCCGTTTTTGAACCTGGACGGCAAGTCGCGCGGCGACAAGCCAGACCGGGGGGCGTACTGAATCACCGCCGTATCTCCGGGGTCAAACCCTCGAAAAGAACCCTAAATCATGCGACAAATACCACTACTGCTGCTTCTGTGCCTCGCGGCCTCCCTTTTGCCAGCCGCCGCCGCGGATACGCCCCCGCCCCCGGCAAGCCGGGTAGAGGCGGTCGGTACCCCGGTTCTCGCCGCCGACTGGCAGGCCGACCTGCTGGGGCGGTGGACAAAGCCACCCACCTTCGGGACCGTGGAAGCCAGCGCGGCGGGGGTCCGGCTGGTGACCCGGTCCCAGCCCGAACATCTGTACAGCCTGGAGGCCGTGCTGCGGAATCAGGTCTCGCTGAAGAAGGGTGACACCCTGCTGATCCGGTTCGCCGCCCGGTCGGTCGTGCCGGATAAAAATACCGGTGTCACCAAGATCACGGTCAGCTTCTCCAAGGCATCGCCAGATTGGGACAGCTCCTACAAGGGCGAGATTGGCCTCGGGGCAACGTGGCAGCGCTACGATGTCCCCTTCACCTGCAAGCGCGACTTCGCCCCGCAGGAGGCCCGTCTCTCCGTAACGTTTGGTTATCCCGCACAGGTGGCGGAACTCGCCGATCTCCAGGTGCTGCGCTACGGCCCCGAGGTCGCGATCTCCTCCCTGCCCAGAACCAGACGCTATGCCGATGCCGTGGCCCCCGACGTTCTGAAGCGCGAACTGACCCGGATCGCCCAGATGCGCCGCGAACTTGACTCTGTCAAGGACCCCTCCCCGGCGAAGGGCAAAACGCTGCGGGTCGCCACCACCGGCAGCCCCTCCGGCGACGGCAGTAAAGCCAGACCGTTCGCCACGGTTCCGCAGGCGCTCGCCGTGTGCCAGCCCGGCGACACGGTTCTGGTGGGCGCGGGCGTCTACCGCGAGCCGCGCGGAATCTCGATCAAAACGTCGGGGCGACCGGACGCATGGATAAAAATAAAGGCCGCGCCCGGGGCGCGCCCCAGGATCATCACCTCAAACTGGAGCGGCTTCGAACTGCGCGGCGGCATCTCCTATATCGAGATCGAGGGCTTTGAACTCGAATGGGTGCCCGATGCCGCGGTAGTTGGCGACAAGGGGAACACCGTGCACGGGGTCGGCATCGCCCCGATGTATGCCAGCCATCATCTGCGCTTTCTGAACAACGTAATCCACGGCTATGGCACCGGCGGCATCTGCTCGCTGGACTGCGACTATATCTACGTCGAAGGGAACCTCATCTACGATACCGCCAAGACGTCGCCCTATGGGGGGAGCGCCATTTCGTTCTGCCGCTCGTTCAACTCCGATGATGCGCCGGGCTACCACAATGTCGTGCGCCGCAATGTGTGCTACGACAACGAACTCAAAGTATCCGTACTGTCCACGTCCGGCGGCAACGGTAAAGCCCTGACTGACGGCAACGGCATCATCATTGATGTCTTTAACCGCAGCCGGGCCAACCCTCTCAAGCCGCACGGCGAAGACCGGGATGGGCCTCTTCTGCCCTATCGGGGGCGAACGCTGGTAGAGAACAACCTGGTCTACAACAACGGCGGACGGGGTGTCCATATCTTCCGTTCCGACAAAGTGGATGTGATCAACAACACCTGCTACCAGAACCAGAAGACGCCGGACATCAATGCCGGGGAATTGACCGCGATCGAATCGGATTATGTGGTGATCGCCAACAATATCGCCTATGGTCGCAAGGAGAAGCGGGGCAACACCCAGGACGGCAGCGCGCACGTGATCTGGGCCGATAACCTGTTCTTCAATGTCGAGGATGTGCTGGTCCACGACGGTCTGGTGCAGCGGGACCCACTGTTTGTCGCCGCATCACTTACCGCGAAACCCGAGGGCTTTCGCCTGCGGCCTGGCAGCCCGGCGCTTGGCAAAGGGCTGGCTGCAATCACCCCCACCTCCGATCTGGCCGGTTCGCCGCGCCCCCGCACCGGGCCGGTGGATCTGGGCGCCTACCAGAGCAGCAGGAAATGATCCGAACTCCGGCGACGCTCGCGCGTTCAAAGCCTGCGGCGCCGGTCCGGAAACCTCGGCCCTGCAGGTGGCGCCGGTCACGGCGCAGGCGTTCCCGGAAGCCCTGCGCCTGACCACGGCCAGGGAGCCGTCCCACTTATCTGGCTACGGCACGACCGCGCCGCTGACCGCCGCTGTCCGCAAGGGCGATGTAGCCTGGGTCTCGCTGTGGGATGCAAACTGAATCTGTGCC
>JACMJB010000100.1 GCA_014380815.1 Armatimonadota bacterium | reverse complement strand
GGCCGGTGAGGGCGGAGGACTGCTGGTGAACCAGTGGCCACATATCCTGGACCTCTGGCAGTGGGTCTGCGGGATGCCGACGCGTCTGCAGGCGACCTGCCGCTTCGGCGGGCACCACAACATTGAAGTCGAAGATGAGGTGCATGTTTTCGCGGAATACGAAAACGGCGCGACCGTTTTTCTCACCGGCAGTACCGGGGAGGCCCCGGGTTCCGAACGCATCGAGATTGTCGGCAGCCAGGGCCGGATCATCGCGGACGGCGATCAGCTCCAGTTACTGCGCCTGAAGGTTCCGGCCCCGGATTTCATCGCCACCGCCCAGCCCGGGTTCCCCAGTCCTTCCTCGACCGTCGAGACAGAGACGCTCGATCCTAACGGGGACTACGCGGCGGGCATCACCCGGGATTTCGTTGCGGCGATCCAGAACGGCACCGGTGGCCCTTTGATCGCGCCGGGCACGGAGGGAGCAGCCGGGGCCATGCTGGCAAATGCGATCCTGCTCTCCGCATGGTCGGATCGGGCCTGGATCCCGTTGCCGCTGGACTTGCTATCGGAGGAGCGCTTCGAGCACCTGCTCGCCGGTCGCATCCGCACCTCGGTGCAGTCCGCGGCGACAAGCTCCGCTGTGTTCACGCTGGAAGACTCGTTTCGTCGTCCGGGATAAAGTGACAAGATCCCCGTTTCTACGAACCGTCTTCACGGGACAGCGGCGGTGAAGATTTCACCCGCACCACGCCGGATCAGGTCGTCGTAAGCGGCACGGGCAAGCCCGCGGGTGTCCGTGAGCGCAACGACGACATGAGACTTCAGAACCTGGAGGCCATCCGGACTCGCGACCAGCGCGAACAGGTGCAGGTTGTTTTCGCTGCTGATCGCGTATCCGGCTACCGGGGCATTGCACCCCCCGCCAAGCAGGGCCAGAAATTCCCGCTCCGCAGAAACCTCGCGGCGGGTGGCGGGATGATCGCAGGCTTCGGCGACCAGAGCGTAGATGTCGGCATCTCCCTGGCGGCATTGAACCGCGACGCAGCCCTGCCCGATCTGCGGCAGACAGATCTCTGGATTGATCTCCTCGGTGATCGCCTTGGCTTTTCCAAGCCGCGCCAGACCAGCGACCGCCAGTACCAGGGCGTCCGCCTCGCCTCGCTCCAGTTTGGCGAGCCGGGTATCTACGTTGCCCCGGATATCCGTGAACCGGAGGTCCGGACGATGATGCCTGAGCTGCGCGACCCGGCGAGGTGAGCCAGTGGCGACCGTCGCCCCCTGAGGCAGGTCCTGGAGCTTACCATGGGGCGAGACCAGGGCATCCCGGGGGTCCGCCCGCTCGCAGAACGCGCACAGGGTAAGCCCTTGTGGGTCGGACGACTGCAGGTCCTTGGCCGAGTGCACCGCAACATCAATCTCGCCCCGAAGCAGAGCCGATTCGATTTCACGGACAAACACGCCCTTTCCGGCAACCTCCGCGAGTGGCACGTTTTGCAGCGCGGTCAGATCACCGGTGGTCTTGATCACGACGATCTCGACATCCAGGCCGGGGTGCCGCCTCCGCAGCATCTCCGATACCCAGTTAGCCTGCCAGAGCGCGAGGGCGGACCCGCGCGTGCCTAAGCGCATGGACGTTAGACCTTCTTTTCCCCGTCTGGCTTCGGGGTGATCTGCAGACCGAGTTCGGCAAGCTGGTACGCCTCGATGGGCGAGGGCGCATTCATCAGTGGGTCGAAGCCGCCGCCCATTTTGGGGAAGGCGATTACCTCGCGGATGTTTTCGTCATCGGTCAGGAACATAACGAGGCGGTCCAGGCCGGGGGCGATTCCGGCGTGGGGCGGCGCGCCATGCTCGAACGCCTGCAGCATATGCCCGAACCGCGCCTCGATCTGAGCGTCGTCGAGGCCCAGCTTTCTCAGGATCGCCGTTTGTATGTCCGGCTTGTGGATTCGGACAGAACCCGATGCCCACTCGACCCCATTGCAGACCAGGTCATAGGTCTGCGCCCGCATCGCTTCCGGGTCCGTGTCAATCAGGGCCATATGGCCCTCGTTGGGCATGGAGAACGGATTATGGGCGTAGGTCCAGCCGCCGGTCTCCTCGTCCTTTTCAAAGACGGGAAAGTCGGTGATCCAGCAGCAGGCCAGCGTGTTCCGGTCCGCAAGCCCCAGCCGCTCACCGATTAAACGACGCAGACGATCCAGCACCTTGGCGGTGGTCGCCGGAGTATCGGCGATGAAACCGACCAGGTCGCCCGGCTCCGCGCTTGCGGCGGCGACAATCGCGGCCTTCTCCTCGTTGCTCAGGAACTTCGCGACCGGACCACGAGAAGCGTTCCCTTCATCATCCACGAGGAAATAGGCCAGCCCCTTCGCCCCGAACTCTTTGGAGAGTGTTACCAGTTCGTCCATCTGACTGCGGGCAAGCTTGGCGCCGCCGGGATACCGGATCGCTTTGACCTGCCCTCCCGACGACAGGATGTTCTGGAACACGGCGAAGCCGGTGTTCTGAAGGATATGCGCGCAGTCCACGAGTTCCAGGCCAAAACGCAGGTCCGGTTTGTCGGAACCGTAGCGCGCCATTGCCTCATCGTAGGTCAGGCGCACGAACGGCTGGGGGATCTGCTTTTCCGAAAGCGCCTCGATCACCTGAACCATCAGGGCCTCGACCAGGTTCAAAATGTCTTCCTGGGTAGCAAAGCTCATTTCCAGATCAAGCTGGGTGAACTCCGGCTGTCGGTCCGCACGCTGCGCTTCGTCGCGGAAGCACTTGGCGATCTGGAAGTAACGCTCCACCCCGGAGACCATCAATAATTGCTTGAACTGCTGCGGGGCTTGGGGAAGCACATAGAAGAGACCGGGCTGTAATCGGTACGGCACCAGGTACTCACGCGCACCCTCCGGCGTTCCTTTGGTGAGGATCGGGGTCTCAATCTCCAGAAAGCCTTGTTCGTAGAGAGCAGCGCGGATCAGGCGGACCGCCTCATGACGCAGGCGAAGCTTTTCGTACATAGACGGGCGGCGCAGGTCCAGATACCGGTACTTCAGGCGAAGCTCCTCGTTGGTGCCGGCCTGATCCTGGTCAATCTGAAACGGGAGTGTCCGGCACGGGTTCAGGATCTCGATCCGGGCCGCCTTGATCTCGATCTCACCGGTCGCGAGGTTGGGGTTTTCCGCTCCGGGGACGCGGGCGCTCACTGTTCCGCGAATGGAGAGGCAGAACTCCGAGCGCACGGTCTGGGCGGCGAGATGCGCCTCTTCGGACGTCGCATTGCGGGTGGGGTCTACTACGATCTGCACTAGGCCGGTGCGGTCCCGCAGGTCAATGAAGGTAACGCCGCCGTGATCTCGAACCGAGTTTGCCCAGCCGTTCACCGTCACTGTCTCGCCCACTTGAGCGCTGCGAAGCGCGCCGCACTCTACCGTCCGCTGCCAATCCTTCTTGTTTCCCACCGTAGCTGCCACGTTCTCGTTCAACCCCTCATGTCAGATTCCCAGACGAAAAGGACGCGCGGTACCCCTGATGGCATCAGGCTTGCCGCGCGCGTCCTCCTATTATAGCGGACACGCGTCCGAAGTCAACGGAACCCGTTGGGGGTTCAGGAAGTCCAAAAAGCAGATTGGATTTAGGCAGGTGTCGCCCAGCCCACCAGGGTCGCTGGAGTGGGCGGTTTGACGGGCGCTCGTTTCCTGCCCTATACTGATATCGAATCCAGATGTTTTCTCGTTTTTGCGCCCCGACCGTAACCATTTAGGTCCGTGCCGCGTTTTGTTTTTCAACCGTGTGTTTTTCGCGCCCCCGGTAGACTGTCGGTGGCGGCGCAAGGAAGGGTCGGACTACAACCACCATGCCAACATTTGCCTATGTCGCGGTGGCCCCGGACGGCAAAAAGCTCACCGGTCAGAGCGAGGCGGAGACGCCCAACGTTCTGCGCCAGCGGCTTGCCGAGCAGGGCTATAATGTTCAGACGGTCAAGCCTGCCAAAAAGGCCGCGGCGGCAAAGCCGAAATCCAGCAGCGCCAATGGCGGTTTCTTAGACCGGTTCGCCAGGGTCAGTCTGACGGATCTATCGCTGTTCTGCCGCCAGTTCTCGACCATGATTGATGCCGGCGTTTCGCTGGTCCGCTGCCTCGATGTCTTGTCCGATCAGGCGGGAAGCCCGAAGCTGCGGCGGGTCATCGCGGACCTTCGCACCGAAGTCGAAGCGGGCAATACGCTCTCCAAGGCGATGAGCAAATATCCGAAGATCTTCTCGAACCTTTTCATCGGTCTGATCCGAGCCGGTGAGGTCGGTGGCGTCTTGGAGGAGTCGCTGCAGCGCCTTTCGTCCTTTATGGAAAAGGACGTTCAGCTTCGCAGCAAGGTGAAGTCCGCGCTGACTTATCCCATCCTTGTTTCCATTGTCGCGCTGGGGATCGTTCTCTTCCTGACCATCTATATCGTTCCGCAGTTCAAGAAGATGTTCGTGGACCTGGGCCTCAAGAACTTCCCCGCGATGACCCAGGCGCTGATGGATTTTTCGGGCTTTCTGATCAACAAGGGCTACATCGCCTTGCTGATCGTGGTGGTGTTCGTGGTCGCGATCAAAATGTTCGGACGCACCAAGTTCGGCAGGCGCGCCCTGGACCGGTTCAAGCTAAAAGCCCCGGTCTTCGGAAAGCTGATGCACAAAGTCGCTCTGGCGCGCTTCTCGCGAACGCTTTCGACCCTGCTTAGCTCTGGAGTCCCGATCCTCTCCGCCATGGAGACCTGCGCGGGAACGGTCGCGAACGAGATTATCTCCGATGCGATCCTGGATGCCCGTGCCCGCGTCCGCGAAGGCGACACGATCTCCGAGCCGCTGAAGAAATCGAAGATGTTCCCGCCAATGGTCGTGCAGATGATCGCGATCGGGCAGGAGTCTGGTTCTCTGGACGCGATGCTCAGCAAGATCGCCGACTTCTACGATCAGGAAGTGGACGCGGCGATCACCTCGCTGACGGCGGCGATCGAGCCGATCCTGATCGTCTTCCTGGGAGTCACGGTCGGATTCATTGTTATCTCGATGTTCCTGCCGCTGGTCGAACTCATCAATGGTCTGTCGAGCAACAACGACGACGGTGGCGGCGGCGAGTAGGTACTAGGTACCTCTGCCGCTGCGAGACGAAGAGCGACGGGCGCGACACGAAAACAACCGTGTCGCGCCCATTGTTTTTTGCCGATAGCATAACGAGGAGTTCATCGTCTCCCCGTCTCTTTTTCACCGTCAGGAGCAGTCAGGGTCTGTGTCGGATACGCTGGTCAATCTTTGGGGCATTTTCCTCGAAAACTTCTGGTATTTGATCGTCTTTGGTTATGGAGCAATTGTCGGCTCGTTTCTGAACGTTCTCATTTACCGGATGCCGCTTGGAATCTCCGTGTCCAAGCCGCCTTCTCATTGCCCGCGCTGCAACACCCTTCTGCGCTTCTGGGACAACATCCCGCTGTTCGCATTCCTGCTGCTGGGGGGGAAGTGCCGCTACTGCCGCGCCCCAATCTCCTGGCGCTACTTTGGGGTGGAACTGCTGACCGCCTGCTTATGGACCGCCCTCTTCCACGCCGCGGATCGGTCGCTATTCAGCTGGGTGGATTTTCTGGCGCAGGCGCTGTTTGTCTCCGTGCTGATCGCGGTCATTTTCATTGATCTCGACCATTTCATCATCCCAGATGAACTGAACTGGTTTGGCGTCGCGCTGGGAGTGGTGCGGGATGTGGCCTGCCTGGCCCTGGCCTGGAGGGCGGGTGGGACGCTGCTCACCGCGGCGACCGACCGGTACGGCTTTCTGGGATGGTTCTGGCTTCCACGCTCGATTCCGGGCGCACTGGCCTATGGGGGCGCCATCTACGCCGTGTCGTTTGCCGGGTTCATCGTCTACGCCCGTGCGGATGGGGAGAGCATCGCCGGTGTGGCACGGCGCTTTTTTACCCTGGAAGAAGCGCCGGATTCAAGCGGAGACGTGGATCCAGACACCCGTGCACCAGACCAGGCGGAGCCGATAGACGACGAGGAGACGGAGGACGTGGCGGTGCGCCTTCGGTTCTCCCCCGCTTTTCTCGCCCTGGTGGCGGCGCTGGTGCTGGTGCCCGTGATCGGTACCTGGGCGATACTGTTTTTGGCCCTTCCGCTTGCCGCCTTCACGCTGCTTTCCCGGCGGAATGGGGAGCCACTCCCGGCATCAGCGGGGCGTTTCTTTCGGTCTGACGATCAGGACGAGCCGGGCACCGAGACGGAAGTTTTCCCGTCGGTGTCCGTAGCAGAGGCGGAAGAACCTCCATTGCTGCCGGGAGATGAACGACTGAAAGAGATGGCTTCGCTCAGCGGAGAGCCGGAACTATCGCGCAAATGGTTGCCTGGCGAAGCGGAAGCGCAGCTGCGCGCGGAGGCCGACCAGTTTGCCATCGAGGCTGAGACAGGGCAGCATGGTGGAATGGGTCTGGGCGATGTCAAACTCGCCCTTGCCATCGGCGCGATGCTCGGTCCTGGTCCGGCCCTGCTGTCCTTGTTTTTCGCCACCTTCGCGGGGGCGCTAACGGGTATCACGCTGGCGCGGATCCATGGGCGCTCCCTGCGCCTGGCGCTCCCCTTCGGTCCGTTTATGGCGCTGGGGGCGATCCTCGTTATGTTGTATGGCCCCGCGCTGATCGCGTGGTATCTTGGCACTTTTCTACCCGCCCCCCCGGCACCCCTGCCCGGTTAAGATCGGAGGGGTGGGGTCGGACGGGCCGGAATCGTGGCGTTTGATTCGGCGACCGTGTCCACGATCGGCGGCTCGTTCACGCTTGTGGGGGTGCCAACGGCATGACGCGAGGTATGCACCGCACCATACTTTTGCAGCACGAGTTCGGCATCCGCCGCGGATAGTTGGGGGGACCGCACGGCGACCAGGATGTTCCCCCGCCCGATATGGTCGCTGTACTGGATCGCCGCCTCCTCGGGGATACCCTGGTCCACAAAGTAACCGACTACCCCGCCGCCGATTGCGCCCGCCGCGGTTGCCGCAGTGGCCGCCCCGAGCGCCGCGGCCAGGGGTCCCGCAGCGAGGATCGGACCGATCCCCGGAATCGTCAGCGCGACCGCGCCCGCCAGCACCCCCAGCGCAAGACCCACGGCCCCGCCCTTTGCGGCTCCTGCAACGACATCCGCCGGGCCGGTGACGGTCACCCCGTGGTCCGCCGCCTGTTCCAGTTGTGGGATGCCCGTTCCATCGGAGCGGCGTACCACCGACACCTCGTTGCCGGATGCCCCGTGATCTTTAAGGGCCGAGAGGGCGCGCTCCGCGTTCTCGATACTGTCGAAAATTCCGTAGACCTGCTGGTTCATGTTGATCCTGCCTTGAGATTGGGTTTTGCGGAAAAGATACCCCCGGCAGGCAGGCCAGAAACCTACCGCCCCATGGCAGGGACACGGTTCAAACCGCGCGCAGCCACCGGATGATCTCCGTCACCGACGGGCGCTGACCGTAGAGCAACAGGGACAGGCGGAACAAACGGGCGGAAAGGCGCACGGTCACCACGACCGAAATGGCGAGGAGCATGCAGGAGAGGAGGACCTCCCCGGGGGATGCCCCGCCCACCGCGACCCGAAGCATCAGGGCGATGGGCGCGGTGAGCGGGACAAACGAAAGGATTCGGGGGACCAGGCCATCCGGCGACTCCAGAAAGACCGGCAGCAGCATCAACGGGATGACCAGAAATAAAACAAGGACCCCGGAGATCTGCTGACTCTCGCGCCAGGAGGTCCCAAACGATCCGATGCCCGCCATCAGGGCCGCGTACAGCGCGAAGCCCAGCAGAAACAGGAGCAGTCCGACCAGCGCGGTTCCCGGCGAGATCGCGAACGGCGCCAGCTGACGCGCGACCTGCAGGGCTGCCAGTCCGCCGACACTCCCGGTCACGATCCAGAGCCCAAACTGCGCCATGCCCGCCCCGCCCAGCCCGATCAGCTTCCCCAGCAGCAGCTCCTCGTGAGATGCCGAGGAAAGCAGGACCTCCATGATCCGGTTTTCTTTCTCCTCTACGATCCCATGAAGCAGATAGGAGGACGAGAACAGAACCGCGACGATCAGCAGCAGTGAAAAGACATACGGCACCGCAAAGCGGCTGAGGGATCGGAGTGGGTCCGGTGCTTCAAATGCCTTTGTCCGTGAATTGAGATGGAACCGTTGCAGATCGGGGGCCGCCGTGACACGCTTCACGATTGCCTCCGGAACCCGCCCCTTGAGCAGCGCGCGGCGGATCGTGGGTACCAGCGAAGTATCCGAGTTCCGGCCTTCGCTGAAGATCGATCCGCGAACGGGGGGCAGGTAAACAGCGACTTCGCCCGTCTTTAAGAAGTCGGGGGGAATGTCTACGAAAGCACGGATCTGGCCCTGCCGAACCGCCTGCTGCCCCCGTTCCGTACCGGGAAAGACACGGCCTTTGACCGTCTCGTCTCCTTTTTCCAGCACGGCGCGATCCAAAAGTCCCGACTGATCGCGCCAGCCGATGATCTTTACCTGCTGGCGATCCTGTCGCTCCGCGGACACAACGGCACTTGCGGTCGCAAGCGCGACCCCGACCCCGATCAGAAAGTAGAGCACGGGCAGGCCAAGGGTGACCAGCAGAAACTCCCGGCGGCGAACGGTAGTCCAAAACTCCCGCCGCGCAATCACCCGGATACGCCGCCAGTCCATCGTCAGATCAGCCTTTCTCGCCCACGATGCGCACGAAGATCTCCTCTAGCGAGGGTATCACCGGGGCAAAAGCGCGGATATCCACTCCCTGGGTTAGCAGGGCGGAGAGGATCTCGCGCGGGGCCAGACCGTTTGGTGGCAGCAGTTCCGTGACAAATGGCAGAGAGGCATCCCGGATCCGCACTCCTGGCGGAAGCGGGCCAGGCAGACGCTCGGTTCCGTGTTCGATGCGCAGCACCCCTTCGCCGAAGCATGCGCGCACCTCGCTGACGATGCCAGAAAGAACGGTTTTCCCTCGGTGGAGCATCAGCAGCCGGTCACAAAGCCGCTCCACGGTGTCCATCTGATGCGTCGAAAGCAAAATCGTGCGTCCCCTTTGCTTCTCGTTGGTCACGATTTCCTGAAGCTGGCGGGAGGAGACCGGATCGAGACCGGAGAACGGCTCGTCCAAAATCAGGAACGGAGGGTCGTGGATCAGCGCGGCGGCGATCTGGATGCGCTGGGCCATGCCTTTGGAGAGCGCTTCCGGAGTCGAGGCGACATGTGCCAGCATCCCCACCTGTTCCAGAACAATCCGCACCCGCTCCCGCGCCTGTTTCGCACTCAGCCCTTTCAGCTCTCCAAGGTAGGCCAGGATATCCCCGATAGGCTGGCGGCGGTACAGCCCACGCTCTTCGGGAAGATAGCCGACCTGATGCCGGACCTCGCCCATGCTGCTCGCACCAAGGATGCGGACCGTTCCGGAGTCCGGCAAAAGAATCCCGGTCAGGATCCGGAGCAGGGTGGTCTTGCCCGCCCCGTTCGGCCCTAGCAGCGCGAATATCTCGCCGGACTGAATCTGAAGGGTGATGTCGCTGAGCGCGGCCTGCGCACCATACATTTTGAAAACATGGTCAATTTCGACGATGCTGGTCATTACGATTAGACTTCTCGATAGCCTGCACATAGTCCTGCCCTGGTTGAAAAGCAAACGATCGTGTGATAAAATAGTGTATAATAATTATCAGGAGCGTTTATAGGTGAACACAGAGCAGACACTAAACTCGCAGCCGCAAACATCTGTTTTGACTTTCACGAATCGCGAGATGGCGGCGGTTCTCTTTAATATCGCGACCGTGCTTCGGCAGAGCGGCAACACGAACCCATTTCGCACCGCAGCCTATGAGCGGGGGGCAAGGGCGCTGATGGGACTCCGGCACGAGGTCTGCGATGTCCTTGGTTCGCAGGAGAAGGTGTCCTTTCGGCGGCGCCAGCACATTGGGAAAAAGCTTCACGCGAAGATACAGGAGATGGCGCGGAGCGGCGCACTGGGGCAGTATGAGGCAATGCTCCAGGATCTGCCACGCCACCAGCGCCAGCTTATGCTCGTGCCGGGGATCGGTCCCAAGACCGCAGACCTGCTTTACGCGGCGACGGGTATTGAGCAGACCGCGGATCTGGTCCGTGCCGCTCGCGAGGGGCGTCTGCGGCGCGTCCGCGGATTCGGACCGAAGCGGACCGCACAGATCGCCGCCCTGCCACTGCCGGAGGACGCGGCAGCTTCGCGGCAGCTTTCTCTGTTTTGACCGCACGTGATCTCGAAGTCGGCGCGGATGGTACAATTTTGCTGCTGATGAACGAAAGCGAAAACCGCAGCGGAGGACCCGGCTTTTCCCATCTCGATGAAAGCGGCGCCGCGCGCATGGTGGACGTTTCCTCGAAACCGGAAACGCATCGTGTGGCGACCGCGGTGGGCCGGGTGAGGATGGGAGCCAGGACTCTCGCTCTCGTCGCGGACCGCGCGCTGCCCAAGGGCGATGCGCTCACCCTGGCGCGAGTGGCAGGGATACTGGCAGCCAAGCGCACGGGCGAGTTGATCCCCCTGTGCCATCCCCTGCCCCTGACAGACCTGCAGGTGGAGATCCAGCTTGATGAGGACGGTGTGCGAATCACGGCGACCGCATCCTGCGTTGGTCGTACCGGGGTCGAGATGGAGGCTTTGACGGCAGTGACGGTCGCCGCCCTCACGGTTTACGATATGTGCAAATCCGTGGACAAACGCCTGGTCATCGAGGGGATCCACCTGACGGCGAAATCCGGCGGGAAATCCGGAGATTTCCGCTGGGGTGGACCGAAGCAGGAGCCGGCGGATGCCAGTCAGTGATTTCCCATGCTGAGTTATGACGAAGCGCTGGAGCGGGTGCTTTCCGCGGCGGTCCCGCTTCCCCCGGAGGAGGTCCCGCTCGCCGAGGCGCGAGGGCGTGCCGTCTCGCAGGATGTCTTTGCCCCTCTTGCCCTGCCTTCCTTCGACAACAGCGCGGTGGATGGTTTTGCGGTTCGTGCGCTCGATACCACCGGCGCTTCGCCACAGACACCCGTCCGGCTGATGGTTGGGGAAACGATCAGCGCGGGCCAGGCACCGACGAAGGCCCTTGCTCTGGGCACCGCGTCTCGGATATTCACCGGTGCCCCACTTCCCGCTGGTGCGGACGCGCTGGTGATGGTGGAAGATACCGAAAGCAGTGGGTCCGAGGTATCTCTCTATGCTCCCGGCTCCGCGCGGTTTCTTCGCCGGAGGGGAAGCGATCTGCAGTCCGGTGCTCTGGCACTAGCGGCGGGAAGTGAGATTGATGCGGGGAGTGTGGGGCTTCTGGCAGCGCTGGGCAAGGCCACGGTGTCCTGCAGGCGTTCCCCCCGTGTGGCGATTCTGACCACAGGGGACGAGCTGCGCGATCCACAGGAGGACGGCAACCTTCCCCCCGGCGCCATTTTCAACTCCAATGCGCCCGCCCTTGCGGCGTCCGTGCAGGAGGCGGGCGGAATCGTTTCTTTGCGCCGCCACCTTCCCGATGATCCCGAGGCGATTCGTGACGCGCTGGCCGAGGCAAGCCGGTTTGAGGTTGTCCTGACATCGGGTGGGGTCTCGGTCGGTGATCGGGACTTCGTGAAGGGCGCGGTGGGGGCGCTGGGGAGACTGGACTTCTGGCGTATTGCCATCAAACCCGGAAAACCACTCGCTTTCGGACGTGTTGGTGATGCCCTGTTTTTCGGTCTCCCAGGAAATCCCGTGTCCAGCCTGGTCACCTTCGAACTGTTTGTGCGACCGGTCCTGCGCAGGTTTGCGGGTCACTCACGGGTCTTGCGCACGGTGGTGTCGGCGACGCTGGCGAAGCCCCTCCCCCACGAACCGGGGCGCCGCGAGTTTGTCCGCGCCCGGATAGGGGCAGGGGCATCCGACCACGGGGGCAGCGGGGCCCTGATTGCCGTTCCGCTGGGCATCCAGGACTCTCATCGCCTGTCCTCCCTTGCTCTGGCGGAACTGCTGCTGATCGCCCACGAAGATCACGGTGACTACGCGGCGGGCGAAACGCTTCCGGCGCTGCTTTTGTAGGCGCGGGCGACGGGGATGCGCACCAGACGCTTTGTCTTTAGCTCTTCCACGAATGCCCTCCCCGCTCCGGCATCACGACGTTGCCCGTCTCGGCGAAGAGCACCCGTTCGGCAATATTCGTGCAGTGGTCACAGATACGCTCCAGATCATGCG
>JACMJB010000099.1 GCA_014380815.1 Armatimonadota bacterium | reverse complement strand
TTCGAGTCCCTCTGAGGCCATTTTTTCGTCGGAACTAGCGTTTTAATCCAAATGTGACCGGATATGTGGCCCGGCGCGTACCTTCAAGACTCAGCTTTTGGAGGCACGCGCCGGGCTATGTTGTTTTTCGACGCCGCTAACGACTGCATCCGGCATCGGTGTTTCGAGCGCCGGATGACCCCTGCCACTCTCACAGGGCTATAGATTCCGGAGGAAAACCGTCTCGACCCCGTACCATTGATCGTCGCGTACGAGAGAAAGCAGTATCCGATCCGCCGCCATCGAAAGGATTCACCGCAATCATCGGACAATGAGGGGGTTCCATCCAACCGGATGCCGCCATCATGGGCCTAATAGGTGAGAAACGAACATGAAACGGCAATCGGAAACAAGCGAGGATCGGGGCCAGGTGTTCGACCCGCGGATCGAAGCGTCGCGTGAGGCAATGATCCGCTACGCGCAAAACTGTCTCGGGGAGCATTTTAGCCGCAGCGACGCCGAGGATGCGGTTCAGGTGGCGTCCCTGGAGGCGTGGCGCGATCTGCCCAGTCTGCGTGACCCAAATGCTCTTTCAGCCTGGCTTCGGCGTCTTACCTTCAAGCAGTGCGACCGGCTGCGCCGTGCCCGCCGGATGACCGTGCCGGTGGACGAAGGCGGCGAGACAACGGTGGAGATACCGGACCCCGCGCCTGATCCCGGTTCCCGGCTTGCCGCTGCCGAAGAGAACGCCGTTCAGCAGCGGATGGTCCGTATCGCCATCCGTTCGCTGCCAAAGGGGGAGCGGATCGCCGTTCTCCTTTATTATTGGGGCGGCGGTTCCTGCCACGATCTCGCCGCGTTTCTCGGTATCTCGACTACCGCGCTCAAAAGTCGCCTGCATTCGGCCCGGCGCCGCTTGAAAGAAAGAATCCCTGCCATGGAGCCCACAACCGCCAATAGCGAACCCCTTCCGCTGCTCTCGGACAGCCCGGAGGCACTGACCGAAACCGAACGGAGCGACCTGCTGCGAAAAATCGAGGCGTGTTACGCCCGCTTTACCGATACCTTCGAGGTGCTGGACCCGTTCGAAGTATTGCCTCTTCTAACCGAGGACTACGAGCTCATCTTTCCACAGGAAATGAACGAGCCGATCTGGGACAAAGCACGGGTCGAGCAGGATATTCGGAAAGCCGGTATCCGCCCACCGGGCCGCTTTGTGATCCGGGTTATCCTCGACGGTCTGCTGTCGGTTGAACGAGACCCGGTCACCAGGAAGATCGTCCAGGCGACCACACGGGCCACGTTCATCAGTACCTGGTCTCCGGATAAGCCGCCTCATGTTCGCATTGATACGTTTGCTCTTGTGGGAACGGAGTGGAAGTTTCGCCGGACTCTGAGTCTGGGGCATGAGAAGTAGTCGTCTTTACAGCAAAAAGAACCGGGTTTATACCCCCACCAGATGGCTCATGCAATGATTACCACACGAGGTACGCCACTCTCCCCGCCCTTATCAAAGCCTTGATACGTTCCTCCGCCTTTTAGAGCGGAGAGCGAATCAGGGCTTATTTTTTCGGATGCCGCGGGTGAGCAAGTGCGGCATGTCAAACCCCTGCTTCCGCTGCTGCACCGCGGCTAAACCTGTAGCCCTAGCTTCAGGCGATCGCTAAGCGGTTCTGCCCTGCCGGATCCGATGCCCGCTGCCCCAGATACCAGGATACCGCTCGCTGTCTCGCCCCCGCGAGACAGGCAGCGACTGCGGCCCGCCTCTTCCATTGATAGCTACTGAGTATCAAGCGAGCCAAGAAAGGCATGAATCCAACGATGCAGGTCGCTGTATAAGGTTCAATAGTGGAAAAAGGGACACGAATGGAACGAACAGCACTTTCACGTCGAGCATTGCTGACAGCACTCGGCGGCACCGCCTTATCCACGGGGATGAGACCCGCAAGCGGGGCGGGATCTGATACGAATACGAAGGGCAGGATGGGCATGGATCAAAGTCAAAGGTTTCCGTCAGCTTCGCCAGAGCCAGCGGAGTATGACGCAATTGTGGTCGGTGGAAGCTATGCCGGACTGTCCGCTGCGATGCAGTTAGCGCGTGCTCGTCGGCGCATCCTTATCCTTGATGGGGGCAGACCCCGTAACCGCTTCGCGCCCACTTCGCACGGATTTTTCGGACAGGACGGACTCTCTCCCGGAAAGATGATCGAAACGGCGCGCAGGCAGGTGATGGCGTATCCGACGGTGCGGTTTCAGCAGGCGGAAGCGACGCTTGCGACGCGGGAGAAAGACGGTTTCCTCCTGGCTTTCGGTGGCGATCACGCGGCGCGGGGAAAGCGTCTCGTTCTGGCAACCGGTGTGAAAGATGATCTGCCCACGATTCCGGGTCTGCAAGAGCTTTGGGGGACCGGGGTGGCGCACTGCCCGTACTGCCACGGCTACGAAGTCGCGGATCGAAAACTTGCCGTTCTTGGTGTCAACGGACCGGCAGTACATCAGGCGCTTCTTCTGCGGGACTGGAGTGGCGATGTGACCCTTTTGACCAACGGAGGGGAGGATCTGACAAAAGACGACCAGGATCGGCTGCGCGACCGTGGGGTAAAGATCGAGAAGGCTTCTGTTTCTCGACTGATCGCCAAAGGTCAAGAACTGGAGGCGGTGGAGTTCGCGGATGGGCGACGGCTGCCGTTTGGGGGGATGTTCCTGCCGTCCCGCTGGTCCCTGACCAGCCCCCTTGCCGAGCAGTTGGGCTGCGAAATAGAGCAGGGAGCCTTTGGCCCGATGATCAAGACCGATGCCTTCAAGAAAAGTACGGTCGAGGGGATATATGCCGCGGGCGACGCGGCGCGGGCGATGCATAGCGCGACACTGGCCTCTGCGGATGGCGTGATCGCGGGTGCTGCGGCCCATCAGTCTCTGGTTTTTGCGGGAGGGCAGCGTTCGTGACGGAAAATCAAGAGCCGGTGATTCTCTTCGACCAAAAAGCCGCTTCTGCTTACGATAAACGATGGGCTAAGCTGGCTCCGACGCGCGACGCGCTTCATCTGCTCATTCGCGCGATACTCTCCGATC